>JAZNES010000133.1:0-3142 GCA_045588755.1 Eubacteriales bacterium
CAAATAACGAAATATATGATAGAATATAATAAGTATTAATTTTTCAGAGGTCAACGCTTTGTCAAAGGAAAAGATAACCGTTGGAGTATATACTCTCGGATGTAAGGTAAATCAATATGAATCCGAAGCAATATGCGAGGAATTTGAGGCACGGGGCTGTGCCGTATTGTCAGCCGACGAGCCTTGTGACGTATACGTTATAAACACCTGTACTGTCACTGCCGAGTCGGACAGAAAGGCTCGTCAGTTCATTCGTCGCGCTCATTCAAAAAATCCTTCGGCATTTATTCTCGTATGCGGCTGTATGGCTCAGACCTCTCCCGACGATATCTCGGGGATAGAGGGCGTTGATTACATTTGCGGAAACACCTCGAAGCTTTCAGTTGTAAATGCCGCTCTTGCACTTATTGCGAGGAATGAGAAAAATGCTCTCCCTCAGATATGCGTTGACGATATAGACGCGTATCCGTTTGAAAAGATGAGCATCTCAAAGTTCGACCGCACTCGCGCTTACGTGAAGATCGAGGACGGCTGCGAGAGTCGGTGCACCTACTGTATAATACCCTCGGCAAGAGGAAAGATACGTTCAAAAGATCCCCGTGACGTTATAAACGAGGTCGAAGCACTTACCCGTTCGGGCTGTAAGGAGGTCGTACTTACGGGAATCGAGACCGCCTCATACGGAAAAGACCTTGACGGAATAGACCTTGCCTCACTTATATGCAAGGTCGATAAGATATCGGGCATCGGCAGAGTTCGTCTGGGATCGCTCGACCCTTCCCTCATAACACTACGATTCGTTGAAAAAATAGCGGGGGCTTCTTCTCTCGCTCCGCATTTTCATCTTTCCTTGCAGAGCGGAAGCGACAGAATACTCGCACTTATGAAGCGAAAATACAACTCGGCGATGGCTATGAGAGCAATAGAGCTTTTAAGAGGAGCGCTTCCCTCGGCTCAATTTACCACCGACGTCATAGTCGGATTCCCCGGCGAGACCGACGAGGATTTCGAAAAAACTATGGAGTTCGTAAGAAAAGCGCGTTTTTTGAAAATACACATATTTCCCTACTCAAAGAGAAAAGGCACGCTTGCCGCGCAGATGCCCGAGCAGATATCAAAACAGATAAAGCACTCAAGACTTACGGCATTATCAGAAATCGAGGCGGCTACAAGGCTTGAAATTCTCAATAATGAGATAAATACTTCTCCCATACGAGAAGTGCTTTTCGAGAGCTTTGACGGAAAGATGGCAAGCGGGCATACCGACAATTTTATAGAGGTAGTGGCAGAATCGGACCGACCTCTTCATTCCGAGATAAAAAAGGTGAAGCTCTTGTCGACCGACGGAAACGTATGCTTTGCACAGATATTGGAGTAATATAGTAATGAAAAAATCAACCTATATTTGTAACGATAACCCTATCCCCGTTCCCACATGGATTGAAAAGATGTCAGACGAAGAAATAGAAAAGGAATTTAATTTAAGATTTAATATGAAAAACGTACTTGTCAGCGGCGGTTCGAGAGGGATCGGTCGCGCGATAGTTGAAAAATTTGCAAATTTGGGACATAGAGTCGCTTTCCTTTATAAATCGAATGACCAAGCGGCAAAAGAGACGAGCAGTATTACGGGTGCGCTCCCCATAAAATGCGACGTTTCCGACCCTTTGGCAATAAAAAAGGCTATAGATGAAGCATATCTTGAGCTCGGCGGCATAGACGTTCTTGTGAACAATGCGGCTATCTCTCAGATAAAGCTTCTGAGCGATATAACAGATGCCGATTTTCAAAGCATGATATCGACCAATCTCGGCGGAGCGTTTTATCTTTGCCGTGAGGTGTCAAAATATATGATATCGCAAAAAAGCGGAAGAATAATAAATATCGGCTCTATGTGGGGAAAATGCGGTGCGTCCTGCGAGGTGCATTACTCGGCATCAAAGGCCGCTCTTCGCGGAATGACTATGGCACTTGCCAAGGAGCTTGGCCCTTCGGGTATTACGGCAAACTGCATCGAGCCCGGCGTTATACAGACCGAGATGAACAGCTCTCTTGATAAAGATACGCTTGATTCCCTTTGTGACGAAACACCGCTTATGCGGTTGGGAGAGCCTTCTGACGTAGCGGCTCTTGCGTATTTTCTCGCCTCTGACGACGCGGGATTTATCACGGGTCAATGTATAGGAGTTGACGGAGGCTTTGCAATATAATTTATATCGGCTCTAAATAATAAGTTTTGAGAGGAGGCGTTAATATGTCTATCAACGTTATAGGACTTACAGGTCCGAGCGGCTCGGGAAAGAGCCTGCTTTGCGACTGCTTGAAGGAACTTGATATTCAGATAATAAACGCCGACGAGGTCTATCATTCCCTCTTAGCACCCAATACCGAATGTACTCTTGCTCTTGTAAAAGCCTTTGGAAGTGAGATACTCGGAGAAGACCTTTCACCCGACAGAAAAAAGCTGGCAAAGATAGTTTTCAACTCCCCCGAAAAGCTTTCTCTTCTTAACAGTATAGTCCTTGATATAGTCATCAAGGAGATCAAAAAGATGATATGCGAGCTTGATAAGGCTCAGATCAAGAACGTAATAGTAGATGCCCCGACTCTTATCGAATCAGGCTTTGACAAGGAGTGCCACACCGTAGTTTCTCTGCTCGCACCAAAAGATATACGAATAGAACGCATATCCGACAGAGATAAGCTTACAAAAGAGCTTGCCGAGCAAAGAATAAACGCTCAAAAGCCCGACAGCTTTTATATCGACAACTCAGATCTCGTCTTGAACAACAGCTATGAAAGTCCTGAAGAATTCAAGGAGTATGTCCTTATGCATTTCGGGGCAATATTAAAGAAATAACGAACGGAGTTTTTATGAACAGAAGGATAAACCGTCCGACGATAATGATAATAATAATCTGTATAGCGCTTATAGTGGGAATACTCGTAAACGCTGTATGGACCTTTCTTGAAAGGCTCAGCTATCCTAAGGAATACGAGGAGATAATCGCAAAATATTCGGAAGAATATAACGTTCCTCAGGATATAATATACTCTATAATCAAGGTCGAGAGTGATTTCGACCCGTACGCGCTCTCAAGAGCAGGTGCTCGCGGTCTTATGCAGCTTATGCCCGAAACGT
>JAZNES010000134.1:0-2033 GCA_045588755.1 Eubacteriales bacterium
TGAGCTACGAGACCGTGGAGCTTCATAATTTCGCGCTTGTGCATAAGCAAACGGCGCTTACGCAGAGGATCGCGATTGAAGATATTTCCGTGCTCATAGGGGCTGACGTGCATACCCACAACGAATAATTCGCCGTTCTTAACGTCGATATATGAGTCTTTAAGGTTGACCTGACCTGCTCTGAGGCTCTTGACCTCGGTGCCGAAAAGCTCGATGCCCGCCTCGTATTTTTCGTCCACAAAATAATCGTGATACGCCTTTTTATTCTGAGCGATAATTCTGTTCCCACTCTTTTTTTCTGCCAAAACGGACACCTCCCTCGGATTTTCTTGACCCAAAAACAGTCAGCTTAACAATTATACAACCTTTTCCCCCTTTTGTCAAGGGATTTTGAGTCGAATAAAGGTTGAGACAAAATTTACCGTCGGCATTTTGCAGACGGTAAAATAAAATCAGATAACCTCAATACTTTTAGCGGTAGCTGAGAACTCGATGAGCGTGTCATCAAGCTTCTGGCAGAGAGCAGAGAAGATGATCGTTCTGTCCTCACCGGGAAGAAGCTCAAAAGCAGCTACGGCAGAGCCTACAAGCCCCTCGTCGCATACGTTGATATTCGCGTCGATAAGGTCGATGCGGCAGGGAACCTCGGTGTATTCCGCGCTGGTGGCGAAGGCGAAATTGTTGCCGTTCCACTCGCAGAGCTCAATCGCGGAGTTCAAAAGATTACAGCTTGTATTGATCTTTTCCCAACCGAGCGTTTCTGCAAGATTGACAAGCTCGGCTTTGTATTCGTCTGCAAGATTCTCACAACGCACGTTTACCTTGCCACAAAAACGGGTAATATCGTCAACGATTTCGGGTGCGGCACTACCGAGAGCCAGCACGCGCACGTCAGCAACGCGGGAGAGTATCTCCTCAGGCAGATTTGCCTTGACGTATTCAAGATTTTCTTTGAAATTAGCCTCAAATGCCGCCTCGGCAGATACAAGATCGAACTTGACTTTGTTGTGCTTGGCAACAAATTTTTCACTTCTGACGAACCACTTTTTCTGCTCCTTATAGAGAGACAGAAAGTATTTTTCGGAAAATTTGCTCGCCCTTGACGATTTTTTTACCTGAAAGCACATTGAAGCGAGTATAGTATCGGCAAACCATTCCTTGGTAAAATATTTCATATTATCAATCCTTATCAAAAGATTTGTTAAAAACAGGGGAAACACTGCTTGGCGTTTCCCCGTGTAGTGACTTATTATTTTACTTTTACAGTTACGATAACGCCACCCTCGTTAGTTCCGGAGATGGTGTATTCAGCATTCTTGGGAACCTTAATTGTATCGCCTGCCTTGCAGGAAACGTAATAGCTCTTATAGGTATCACCGTTAACCTCGATTTCGATAGTCTTGCTAACACTGGTGTTTTCCTTAAGATATGCAATGTAATCTGCGAGAGTGCTTGTATCCTTGCTATCGCTGATAGCCTTTGCGTGTGCAATTCCAACGTAGCGGTAGCCATCCTCAAAGCTCTCGATAAAGCCGTATTCAGCGGCATGCTCATCGAACCACTTTACATAGTTTTTATCCAACGCGCCAACTTCGTAATTAGAGAGGGTAATAAGCAATGCTGTTTTGTACTCCTCTTTATCCGCCTCGTTGTATCCGTATGTGAAATTGATAAGAAGGTCATCCTTTGCAACGGCAACTTCAGCCGCAACCAACATATCGTGAGCAGCAGCCATAGCTTCCTTGGTAAGCTTCATTTGCGATTTGTCGTTCATATAGTATTTGCCTGTTGCCTTACCATCAGCATCGGTTTCAAGATTAGCATCTCTATAAGATCCTACTATTTCAAGCTCAGAAGATTCAAACTCGTATTGGTAGGCGTTGTTCTCATCCGCAAGAACGAGAGTGCCTGTTTTCAAATCTTGCTCTGTAATTGTGATCTCCTTGAGGTCAGAGAATCCATCAGCAAGACCGAAAGGATTAGCGGGATTAACGCTTGCAATAATTATCACGAGAAGAAGAACAAGTGCAAGG
>JAZNES010000135.1:0-3484 GCA_045588755.1 Eubacteriales bacterium
CATCCGTCACCTATCGGTGACACCTTCTCCCACAGGAGAAGGCTAATAGAGCATGCCATTTCGTAATATTAAACTCACCTATAAATCAAAATTTAAAAGATAAAATGAAAAACGGAAGGGCAAACCTTCCGTTTTTTGATATATAAAATTATTCTGCCTCGTAGAGCTTATTAAGCTGTTTGATAGCCTGAGCACTGATCTTCTCTGCCGTTCCTTTTACAAAGCGGCAGGAGTAGACCTCGTATCCGCCGACTGCAAAGGCTTCTTCCTGAGGAATATAGCCGCGAGCATCGTTTGTGTATCCGAGAACGAAATTGAACTCAAAGGGCGAGCCCTCGAAGATCTCCTTTCCCGTTTCGGAGAGCATCTCGTAGCCCGTTGCGGCAATGCCTATATTACCGATGGCGATAGTGTTTATCTCCAGCTTGGTGTATCCGCCCATACTATTACAAACGACTATCTTGTATGCCTCGTAGGTGCTTACGATATTGTATTTCTTGCAAAGATCTTGGTATTTTTTTGAGTCTCCGTTTGCCGAGTACTCGTTACATATCTCTTGCGCGCGAGCCACGTCGCTTTTTCTTGTGTTATCAACAACTATGCTGAAATCCTTGCTCAATACCCTGACACCGCGCTCGCTTACTTGCTTTGTCATGTTATTTTCAAGGCACTCGTTGATATATTCTGCAAGCTTTGCGCCGTATGCGTCTGCGCCGATAAACTTGGGATCGAACTGAAGATAATTGTTGTTAGGTCCGGGGCCCTTTGACTCTACCCAAGCCTTCGGTATCGAGTTGCCTGCCGCACCCTGCAAAAGAGTGAGGTAAGCGTCCTTATTGAGCTTTCTCTCAAAGGTCTCGCGGCAGGGGCCGTAGTAGCTCGAAGATGCCTGATTATTAGTTCCCGAGGACTCGGTCGAGTGAGCAGCAAAGTTTGCAAGTACTACGTCCTTCTTTCCTTCTCTGTCGAAGTTTATTACGTAAACGTTCTCGTCAACGGGATTTTCGATCTCATTGTTTGCTTGGATCTCGATCTTGCCGTTCTTGTTTTTGTCGATAAATCTTCTGGTAGAGGTCATTCCTTCGGTTTCGATGACACCCGTGTATATCGTTGCGGGCGCAAGGTCGATGACAGATTTCTTTGACGCGTCAACAGCTGCCTTGAGGAGTGCATTATAGGTCTTTCCCTCCGAGGTTTTAGGCTCATAGTGAGGGGTAAAATGCGAGTGAGAGTAGTTCACGATGATATTGTCCACGGGGATCTTGGTCGCCTCGCTTATAGCCTCTCTTATAGGATCAAGGGCAGCGCTTGTGATCTCTGCGGCATCGACCGAAAGAATAAGAACGGTCGTTCCGTCAGAAGATCTGACAGCGGCAGAGGAAACGTAAAGATCGTCGTAAAAGCTCTTTGCGGGACGGTCGTTTGCATCTCCTGCGAGCTTAAAAGGAAGATCGAAATCGATCTTTGTTCTGCCAAAGCCCGCCTCAAAGGTCATAGCGTTGGGGTTCTCGTTGTTGGTGTCGTCTTTTGAGCTGTCGTTCGGCGTATCACCGCAGCCGACAAGCACCGCCGTGAGCATAAGAAGTGCCAGAATGAGTGCAAGAATTCTTTTCATAAAGATTTTCCTTTCTTTGCGTTGTAAACACGTAGTTTAAGTGCTATTTTAATATAACATGCCGAGCCATCGAAGTCAAGCCGTTGGGTCAAAATAGTCCAATTAGTACAAAAAAATGTCCAAAAAACACAATGCTTGAAAGAGACGTTATTATAGCGCTTATTCGTGTATTTCGTCGAGCAAGCCGACAAGGGTATCGCCTATTTTTGTTGCGGTATCGGGCGCGTAGGCGCAGTATGTTACCTCATAGCCGCCATGTGAAAATGCCTTTTCAGTGGGGATATACCCTTCGGAGCCGTTTGAATAAGCGCAAACGAAGGTAAGTCTGAACTTTGAGCCGTTCTTTATCTGAACACCTGTGTCATTAAACATTTCATAGGGAGCAACGGCAAAGCCGATGTCACCTATCGAGATAGCCGAAAGCTCAAAGGGGTTGTACTCGCCTTTCCTTGACTTGTTGAGGATAGAGTCGCACTCGTATATATCGGTAAATCCGTTTTCCTTTATCATAGCGACAGCTGTGGTCTTATCTCCCGAGCTGAAGATATCCCATATCTTCTGGCAAATCTCTGCCTTATCATCTCTTGAATGGTCAACGAGTGCCTTGAACGTGGTCGTTGTGGCTTTTATTTTTTTGTTGCCCTCAAGCTTTTTGGTAAGATTTTTCGCTCCGTCAATAAAGGCGAGAGCAAGGTGCTTTCCGTAGACGTCTGTGCCTGGGAAGGTATAGAAACGATAGGGGGTATCTACGGGATTTAGGTCGCCGCAGGCTCCCATCTGTATTGACAGATACGCGTCGCAGTGGCTCTCGAAATAAGCACGCGTTGCGCCGACGTAATCGGCAGAGAGCGTGTAGTGCTTATCCTCGCAGCCGTATATCGTATCACAGTGCGCGGCAAAGTTCGCAAGAACGATGTCCTTTTTGCCCGCTCTCGTTATCTTTATCATAGGGATAACGTTATCTGCCTTGGTTTCGAACTGCCAGATCATAGGCCTTGTGGCATAATCGAAAAGCTTGCCCTCTTTGGTCAGAAATCTGCGGCAAAAATTAAAGCCGTAGACCTCCTTGCTCCCCGCGTAAAGCTCGCATTCCGAAAGGTCGGCAACGGCATCACGTGCCGAGGGAAGAATACGCTCTATTATAAAGTCGCAGGTTACAACGGGACCGCAAGGTGCGGCGTGGTTGTGAGTAACGTTGAATATGATATTGTCGGGATCAACGCCGACTGCTTCGGATACCGCCTTCTTCATAGGGCCTATCGAATTGCCCGAAAGGGAGTGAAGGTCAAGCGTGAAGATGAGTGCCATATTTCCGTCACTGTCCTTGAAGGCGGTGCAGGAGGAATATACGTCATCCTTTACTTCTTTGAAAATTCTGTTGGGGTGAGCGTATCCTGCAAGGCCTGTGGGTTCGTCGGGAGTAAGGCGGGAGCGTCCGTAGCCCGCGTATAAAACGTCGTTTTTCATATCAAGAACCTCCAAAAAAGATCTATTTTTTAGTTAGATGTAACTATACGTAGATTTTAACAAACAAAAATACCGTTGTCAATAAGAAAACGGTATTTTTATAAACAATATTTATAAACCCTTGCACAAGAGATTTTCGTGAGGGATAAATTGGGATTTATCAAATAGACAAAGGAAATGCAACGTGTTATATCAAAGCCTTCCCTTGTCAGGGAAGGTGGCGCGGCGAAGCCGTGACGGATGAGTAGTTTTTGACACAAACTAACTTTCTTTTAGATTTTTGAATTTTATTTTGCATATATGGACTACTCATCCACCGCTGTCGCGGTCCCCTCGATGTTTGCAACGCAAACTCGACGTTGCTTGCATATGCTCCCTGACAAGGGAAGGCTTTGATATAAC
>JAZNES010000136.1:0-2568 GCA_045588755.1 Eubacteriales bacterium
TGACCGCTTGCGGGGATCTTCAGCTTTTTATACCCTTTAAGACTGTCGTATTCATCTAAGTGGTCAAGACATTTTATTACTCGCTGACCTTTTTTGAGAGTCATTATTGCCACACCGCCACTTGTTCTCGTATTCTTTTTGGGAATAAGAGAGGATTTGACGGTGATCGCCTTTTTAGAGGAGTTTATAAGCATAATGTCAAAGGGTTTCTTTTCATTTTCATAGAATACCGCAGATATGGGGGAGACATCGGAATAAGCGTTTATGAGCTTCTTTCTGTTAGATTTTGTTTCATAGTTCGTAACAGGAATTCTTACGCCCTTTCCGTTTTCAAATATGAATACGAAATTTTCGTTTTCGGGATATGAGGGCTGAACTCTCATAAATACAGGCTTTTCACCTTCGTCCATTCCAAGCTTTGTCGGGAGGAAGTCACCGAGAGAAGAAGCTTTTACGCATTCGAAATCCTCTGATCTTGCTCGGTACATCTGACATTTATCGGTGATAAATATAAGATTTGCGAGATTGTCGGTATCGATAACGTAAGCAAGCTCGTCATTTTCCTTAAGCTTCTGCTCGTCGTTTCCGCGCAAGGATTGAAGGGTTATCTTCTTGAAGTAGCCTTCCTTGGTAAGATAAAGCTTGACGTTATAGTTTTCAATCTCTTCCTCGGTATTGTAATCCTCAACGTCGTCGACGTGAATGATCTGAGATCTTCTGGGCTGAGCGTATTTTTTCTTTATGTCGGTCAACTGTGAAGCAATAAGCGCCTTGATCTTAAGCTCGTCGGCAAGGATCTCTTCTATCTTTGCGATCTCGTTCTGAAGTCCTTCGATCTCGTTTATTCTGTTTATGATATACTGCTTGTTGAGATTACGGAGCTTTATTTCGGCGATATATTCTGCTTGGACCTGATCTATATCAAAGCCCGACATAAGATTGGGGATAACGTCCTCTTCCTTTTCGGTGTGACGGATTATCTTTATTGCCTTGTCAATGTCAAGAAGAATTTTTCCGAGAGCAAGCAACAAGTGAAGCTTGTCATTTTTCTTTTTAAGATCAAAGTTCAGCTCGCGGCGAACGCAGGTCATACGGAAGGTTATCCATTCCTTGATAAGCTCTATGACACCTAACTGACGAGGCGAGGAATTGATAAGAACGTTAAAGTTACACTTGAAGCTGTCCTCGAGCGAGGTCTGCTTAAAGAGCTTTGCCATAAGCTTGTCGGGATCAACGCCTTGACGGAGATCAAGGGTAAGCTTAAATCCGCTCTTGTCTATCTCATCTCTGAAATCTCGTATTTCTTTGAGCTTTCCTTCCTTGACAAGCTCGGATATCCTTTTCAGAATAAGCTCGATAGAGGTCGAGTAGGGGATCTGGATTATATCTATACAGTTTTCTGCCTTGTCGTAAACGTATCTTGAACGTATTTTGACAGAGCCCTGACCTGTCAGATATATCTCCTTCATCTGCTCGCGATCATATATTATAGCACCGCCTCCGGGGAAATCGGGGGCTTTTATTATATCAAGGATCTTATCGACCGAAACGTTAGGGTTTTTAAGTACTGCAATAGTTCCATCGCATATCTCGGCGAGGTTGAAGGAGCATATAGAGGAAGCCATTCCGACCGCAATTCCCGTGTTGGGAGTTACGAGAACGTTAGGAAAGGTCGTAGGAAGAAGGACGGGCTCCTGCATAGTGCCGTCATAGTTATCTGCGAAATCAACGGCGTTCTTGTCTATTCCTTTGAAAAGCTCCGCGCAAAAAGGATCGAGCTTTGCCTCGGTATATCTTGATGCGGCAAACTTCATCTCAGAGGAGTACTGCTTACCGAAGCTTCCCTTGGAGTCGATCAAAGGGTGAAGCAACGCCTCGTTTGCACGGGTAAGACGGACCATCGTTTCGTATATAGCCATATCACCGTGAGGATTGAGCTTCATCGTCTGTCCTACGATATTTGCGCTTTTAGTTCTGTTGCCCGTGAGAAGCCCCATTTTATACATAGTATAAAGAAGCTTTCTGTGCGAGGGCTTCAGACCGTCTATCTCGGGAATAGCACGGGATACTATTACGCTCATAACGTATGGCATATAGTTTTTCTCGATAGTGTCGGTAATAAGCTGAGCTTGTATTGGAGCTTCGATTATTTCCTGTTCGGTAAGACCTGATTTTTTAGTTTTTCTTGCCATTGGTTTATATGTCAACTCCTTAAATTTTTATACTTTCTTTATAGTGTGAGCGGCTGCCCGTATCATTCTGTTATATAACGCGAGTCCGATTCCTTCTTTTTTAGGAAGATGAGCGTATATTACCTCGCAGTCAAAGGTATCGGCAAGTCGCAGAGCAGAGAATAACTGTTCTGCGTGCTTTGCAAGATCGTCCCTTTTTCCTATTGGGATAAGACGTTCATACCGCAGGAAGTCGAGCTCCTCGTCATAGCAAAGGATAGTACAGTGCTCGGAATTCTGAGCGCGGTACAGGAATTCAAGCACACAGTCCTCGTCGCCGTCGAGAAGGACGAGCGGAACAGAGGGGGCGTAGTGCTTATATTTCATTCCGGGGGAA
>JAZNES010000137.1:0-9598 GCA_045588755.1 Eubacteriales bacterium
AGTATCCCGAATACCAGCTCTTTGAGGAGACGGTACGAAAGGATATAGAATACGGTCCTCGTAATATGGGCTTGCCCCAAGAGGAGATAGACAGACGGGTAGAGAGCGCGGCGGAGTTCGTCGGGCTTCCGAAGGAGCTGCTTTCCCGCTCGCCCTTTGAGCTTTCGGGCGGACAGAAGAGAAGAGCCGCTATTGCGGGAATAATCGCTATGCGTCCCGAAGTCCTTGTCCTTGACGAGCCTGCGGCAGGACTTGACCCCAGAGGTCGAGACGAAATATTTGGCAATATCGTCGATTACCGTAAAAAGACGGGCAAGACGGTAGTTATTATAAGTCACAGTATGGAGGATATGGCAAGATACTGCGACGAGATAATAGTTATGTCAAAATCCAAGGTCATAATGCACGATACCCCGACGAGAGTTTTTTCAAATCCCGAAAAGCTTGCCGAGAACGGACTCGATCTTCCACAGATCGCAAGACTCAATATGCTTCTGCGCCAAAAGGGCATTGATCTTGGAGAGGGAGTATATACCGTGGACAGTGCTTTCGACAGAATAATTAAGAGATTAAAGGACTAATATAAGAACTACATGAACAGTATTTCACTTGGGCAGTTTTATCCTGCCAGCTCACCGATACACCGCCTTGACCCGCGAATAAAGGTGATAATTTCGATCCTGTATATAGTTTGCACCTTTTTGTGTAAAAACGTATTCAGCTTTCTTTTGCTTCTTTTGTCAACGGCTTTCGTTATCCTTATATCGCACATACCGTTCAGGATAATAATGCGAGGAATAAAGCCCGTTATAATCATTATGGCGGTAACCTCTCTTATCAATATCTTCTGGACAAAGGGAGAGATATTGCTTGTCAGCTTTTGGAGGATCCAAATATATCTTGAGGGTATATACAACGCGCTTTTGCTTATTATAAGATTTGTGGTGCTGATACTCGGAACGAGCGTATTCTTGACCTATACGACGACTCCGATAGCACTTACAGATGCGCTTGAGGACATTTTGAGCCCTCTTAAAAAGCTCAAAGTACCCGTTCACGATTTTGCTATGATGATGACGATCGCGCTCAGATTTATTCCTACTCTTGTTGACGAGACCGAAAAGATAATGACTGCGCAGAAGGCAAGAGGAGCGGATTTTTCAAACGGAAGCCTTGCGCAGAGAGCCAAGGCACTTATCCCTATCCTTATTCCCCTGTTCGTTTCTGCATTCAGACGCGCCGATGAATTGGCGATAGCTATGGAGTGCAGATGCTATTACGGCGGAGAGGGAAGAACGAGAATGACGGTCCGTCACGTAAGATTTTACGACGTCGTCGCTCTTTTGTTCGTCATTTTGCTTGGCGCGCTTATAGTTTTCATAAATATTTTGAATTTCGGATATTCGATGTCCTGACGCGGAGGCACTATGAAGATACTTTTGAAGATAAGCTTCGTGGGAAGCGACTATTGCGGATATCAGGCGCAGAAGAACGGTCTTACGATCCAGCAAAAGCTCAACGAAGCGGCAGAGGCACTTTTTGGCTTTGAATGTGACGTTGTGGGCTGCAGCAGGACCGACAGCGGCGTTCACGCCGATATGTTCTGCGCGACGCTGAGCAAGAAGGGAGAAAGCGGAATAAATTCAAGTATTCCCGAGGAGTCGATCCCCTTTGCTATCAACAGCTATCTGCCAAAGGACATCTGCGTCTTTGAGGCGAGATACGTTGATGAGAGCTTTCACGCGAGATACGACGTAAAAAGCAAGGAGTATATTTACAAGATACTGAATTCCTCGATCCCCGACCCATTTTTGAGCGGCAGGGTGTGGCATTATCCGAAAGCCTTGGGGGATGCGGATATTGAAAATATGGATCTTGCGGCGCAGAGCTTTGTGGGAAGGCACGATTTTTCGGCATTTATGGCAAGCGGTTCGTCGGTCAAGGATACCGTAAGAGAGGTCTTTTCGGCAAAGGTGTGGAAAGAAGAAAATATAATTTATTTTTCGGTATCTGCCGACGGCTTCCTCTACAATATGGTGAGAATAATGACGGGCACGCTTATCGCCGTTGCAGAGGGGAAAATATCGGCTGACAGTATAACGGATATGATATTGTCGGGCGACAGAAGCCGTGCGGGAGTGACAGCTCCGCCCGATGGGTTATATCTTCACAGGGTAGTATACTGACAAGAAATCTATATTGAACGAAAGGAGGTCGTAGAGCTTGGGAAAAAAATCTTTTTTTGATTTTGTAAACAAAATAAAAAAGAAGGACGCCTCTGCTTCACAGAAGGAATCCTCGCAGAAGATCGACAAGCTTTTAGGCACGATCTCCAGATATTTTACTACCGAGCCTGAGAGAGAAAGAGTCCTTCGTTATGAGGACTTCGATGCGGCGGGCGACACCTATTACGCTACCGTGTCGGCGAGATACAAGGTCTGCCAGAGAATATTTATGGCACTCTTTATCATTTTTGTCACTATTTCGATAACCTTCAATATAAAAAATATTACATACGACAACTTCTTCTATCTTGTAAAGGACTTCGGAGCTGTCGCAAGCTCTGACGATTACCGCTATGAGACCCTTTCGTATGACGCCTCTACCAATCAAAGCTTTTCGATATACAGAGGCGGACTCGCTGTCGTCAGCCGTTCGAACGTGTCGGCGTTTACCTCAACGGGCCGCAGGACCTTGCGCAGTAACGCGGTGTATTCAAATCCGAGCGTTGCGGCATCGGATAAATATCTGCTCGTTTACGATATGGGAGATAGCAATTTTGCTATCTATAATTCTTTTGCTAAGGTGTATTCGGAAAAGCTTGATTATCCTATAACCGATGCTTGCTTTTCAGAGAAAGGCTCGTTTATATTACTGACAAGAAGTGAAAAATATCAGTCTACGATACTTTTTTACGATGAGGACTTTGATCGTGTTTCGAGATATTCAAAACCGCTTTACGCTATCGATATTGCGATAGACGAGAACGGTAAACGCGCCGCGGCGGTATATCTTGATACCGAGAACGGCATCTCGGCAACTAAGGTGATCGTTTATGATCTGTCGTCACATGAGGAGATAGCCGAGCATACCTTCTCGGGAGAATTTCCTCTTTCCTGCGCATTTTTTGAGAGCGGAGAGCTTTCGGTGATAACAGATTCATCGGTGATAACCTTCGATAAAAGGGCAAAAAAATGGGTGGCGAGCGAATCCTATTACTCCAAAACGGTCTCTGCTATCTGGAATGACGAAAAACATTCCGCAGTCGCGTATAATAATGGGGTAGCCACCGATATAAATGAAATATCGGTATTTGACAAAAACGGAAATTTGGTATATAATGAAACGATCCCTATGGGTGTTGAGCAGCTGTCGGTGAGATCGGGATACGTCTTTGTAAAGAACAGTGAGGGAGTTACCAGAATAAAAATGAAGGATTCCTCACTCCAAAGCCTTGAGTGTCAGAGTGGAAGAATGTTAGTATATGACTCCGATACGGTACTCGTTTGTATGCAGTCAAAAGCCGTATATCTTGATTTTAGCGATCAGTAGGAGGTTTTTGTGAATATTTTCGATATTATTACCCTCGTTATTTTTTTCGGGTCGGTTCTTATCTGCACGCTTCAAGGGTTTCTCAAAATAATTTCAAAGCTTGGAGCTTTTTTTCTTGCAATGATAATCTCAAAGTGGTTTGGCGGTATGCTCGGAGAGTGGATATTCGGTGACGCTATCGGAGAATTTTCCTCTGTCTTGGGAGTAGCAATGCTGTTTGTCGTCTTGTCATTGCTCTTCAGAATAATCTTTTTTGCTTTGAACGACATGATCATCAGGCTGTTTCACACAAAAGCTCTCGATAAGCTTCTCGGAGCTTTGGCGGGCGCGGTCGGTGGTTTTGCCACTGTCTACTTTTTTGCATGGGGCGTACAGTTGTTTGTAGCGCTCGTATCGGTGATAAACGCCGACTCCTATATAATACCGCTTGCCCACAGCACGCGTATTCTAAAATATTTTATGTGATAAGGTTTTATTAAAATTATAAAGTTAGGATTTACAAATAATGAGAAGGTTAAAATTTCAGTTGCGACATATTCCAAACGTTTTATCTATAATCAGAATACTCTTGGTATTTGTATTTTTGTACCTTGCGCTTGCCAAGGAGGATCTCATAGCGGCGCTTATCGTATTTCTTGTGGCGGGCGCTACCGACGTAGTTGACGGATTCTTAGCAAGAAAAAACAATTGGGTGTCAGATCTCGGAAAGGTGCTTGATCCCTTTGCCGACAAGCTTATGCAATGTACCGTCCTTGTCGTGCTCTGCCTTAAAGATATAATACCGATATGGTTCGTCATACCCTTCTTCATCAAAGAGATATCGACTCTTGTGGCGGGGGCGCTGGTTATCAAAAAAAGAAACGTAGTGGTAGTGAGCAGATGGTACGGAAAGGCGGCAGTCTGCGTATTTTACGCGACCATCGCGGCTTCGATAGTATATAAGGACTTTCTTGCCGCAAATCCCATTATATACGTTGCGATATTCCTGCCTGCAATAGGCTTTGCAATAGGAGCCTTTGCGGGATATATAAAGCATTATTATGTTTTGAAGGATCCCGACTCCGATCTTTCAAAATGTGAAAAAATACAAAAGATATAAGATATACTGAAAGGAAACGTCCTTTAATTAGGTTGATATATTATGGTAATGTGTTCAAAATGTCATAAGCGCGTGGCCGTGGTGTTTGTGACAAGAATCGAAAACGGCAATAAGGTAAGCGAGGGACTTTGCATAAAGTGCGCAAAGGATATGGGAGTCCCTGTCGACAATATGCTCGGAAACGTTATGGACAAATTCGGAATAACCCCCGAGCAGCTTGAGAATATGGAAAACGAGGTCAACGAGATGCTTGAGGACGGCAATCTTCCCTTCGCGAGTGAGGAAGGAGAGGACGGGGGTGCTCCCGCTATAGATTTTCCAAAGCTCTTTGGCGAAGGTAATCTTCCCGCGCAGCCCGCTTCTCCGTCAGGCAACTCGGACAGTAAGAAAAAAGCAGATAAGTCAGAGAAGGGCAAAAAGAATAAATATCTTGATACCTATTGCCGCAATCTTACAAAGAGGGCGGCTGACGGTCAGCTTGATAAGATAATCGGGCGTGACAGAGAGCTTGACAGAGTTATACAGATACTCTGCCGACGTCAGAAAAATAACCCTTGTCTTATCGGAGAACCCGGAGTGGGTAAAACCGCTATTGCCGAGGCTCTTGCACAGAGAATTGCCGACGGACAGGTTCCTTATAAGCTTAAAAATATTCAGATATATCTTGTCGATCTTACGGCACTCGTTGCGGGAACGCAGTTCAGAGGTCAGTTTGAGAGCAGAATACTCGGACTTCCCAGTGAGGTCAAGGCGGCGGGCAACGTCGTTCTTGTCATCGACGAGGTGCATAATATTGTAGGTGCCGGAGACGCCGAGGGAAGTATCAACGCGGCAAATATCCTGAAGCCTGCCCTCTCTCGTGGCGAGGTCAGAATAATAGGCGCTACTACACTTAAGGAATATCGCAAATATATAGAAAAGGACAGCGCGCTCGAAAGAAGATTTCAGCCCGTTACCGTTGAAGAGCCCTCGATCGAGGAAACTGTGAAAATGCTTGAGGGAATTAAGCATTATTATGAGGATTTCCACGCAATAAGGATCCCCGATGACGTAGTGCAAAGAGCGGTCGTTCTTTCGGAGAGATATATAACGGACAGATATTTGCCCGATAAGGCTATCGACCTTATTGACGAGGCCGCTTCGCATCTCTCGCTTTCGAGCTCGGTTCTCAATGAGGCGCAGCAGATACGTGAGGACCTTCTGAAGCTCAGGGAAGAGAGAGAAAGACTTGAGAGTGAAACCCCATCCGATGAGAATTCGGTTCAGAAGAGCTATGAGGAGATAGCCAAGGTAAAAGCAAAGGAGATAAAGCTATCCGAGAAGCTCAAAGAGATCGAGCCCTCTTGTAATGATGTAGCGCTGAGCATATCTGATATCGCGGAGGTTATTGAGATATGGACGGGTGTTCCCGCGTCAAGCATAAATGAGGACGAGTTCCAAAGGATAGATAATCTTGAGAACAGACTGAAAAAGAGAATAATCGGTCAGGATGAGGCGGTAAGTGCCGTTGCTAAGGCGATAAAGAGAAACCGCGCGGGAATATCTTATAAGAGAAAGCCTGTTTCCTTTATTTTCGCGGGCCCGACGGGAGTCGGTAAGACCGAGCTTGTAAAGACGCTTGCAGCCGATCTTTTCAAATCTCCCGAAACTCTTATAAGACTTGATATGTCGGAGTTCATGGAGAAGCACTCCGTTTCGAGAATTATCGGAGCGCCTCCCGGATACGTCGGATATGACGAGGCGGGACAGCTTACCGAGAAGATAAGACGCCGTCCCTATTCGGTAGTGCTTTTTGACGAGATAGAAAAGGCGCATCCCGACGTTCTCAATATTATGCTTCAGATACTTGACGACGGCCGTATAACCGATGCCTCGGGACGAACGGTCAATTTTGAAAATACCGTTATCGTTATGACAACGAACGCGGGCTCTGACAAATCGGGAACAACGGTAGGCTTTTTCGAGGACGAGCACTCGGTGACGGAGAGCCGCACGATGAAGGCACTTTCCGGATTTCTGCGTCCCGAATTCATCAATAGAGTTGATGAGATAATCACCTTCCGTTCACTTTCCGAGGAGGATTTCGTTGCTATTGCGCGTATAATGCTCGACGAGCTCAAAACGGTACTTGCCGAAAAGAATATGACCTTTGATTATACCGACGCGGCAACAGAATATATTGCCAAGAAGTCTTATTCTCACAAGTTTGGTGCGAGAAATATGAGAAGATTTATACGTACCGAGGTCGAGGACGTTCTGGCAGAAAAGATAATAGCCGATTATACCCGCTCACTGTCCTCGGTGATGATAGGGTATAGCGAAGAAGAAAATAAACTTTTGATAGAATGTAGTTGATATGAACGAGAAATGGTTTGCTTTATCTCTTGATGAAATTGAAAAAAAGCTAAAAACCAACGCCGCCCAGGGTTTAACACGAAGGGCGGCTCGTTCTCGTTATTCTAAGACAGGGGGGAGTCTGTTCTCCTTTGAAAAAAGATCTTACATTTCTCTGTTTGGAGAGGTGATATCGGATTTTTCTCTTGTTGTTCTTCTGATACTTTCTCTGAGTGCGATATTCTTTGAGGAATACCTTACGGGTATTATAACGAGTCTTTTTTCACTTGCTTGTCTTGCGTTGGCGACTGTTATCTATCATCGGAGCGAGAGATTTTCCGAGAATACCGAAAGAGCCTTTGCTCCAAGCTGTAAGGTCATACGTCAGGGTAAACTCTACGAGATCAGCGGCGACCATCTCGTCGTGGGGGATATTATCCTTATTGACGAGGGGGATATACTTTGCTGTGACGCGCGCCTTATCACCTCGGAGGAGCTTCTTGTGAAAATGCGGCTCGATAAGGATAATTACACCGTTCTTGACAAGCTTGCCGAAGGACACGTCGGAGGCGGCGAATATGATGTAAGAAAGCACGTCAATATGGTCCACGCAGGCTCTGTCGTGCTTCGCGGAGCGGCAAGAGCGGTAGTTACCGCAACGGCGGGATTTACTTATATAGGAGCGAAGGTCGGACCTATATTCTCTGTGTCCGAAAGGACAAGGAAGACTCCGAGCACTCTCGCATTAGTAAAAAAATACACGTCAAAGGCGAGCCTTGCTCTGCTTTTGGCGTCATTACCGATAAGCTTTGTTTCTATATTACTCGGCGGAGAGAATTTATCGCTTTTTTCAGCTTTTATGACCTGTCTTGCCTTATCGGTCTCTTGTATGGCGCACTTTTCTACGAGCTTGTTCAAGATATTTTTTGCCGTTCCGATGCGCAGATGTATATCTTCAAGGCGCTCGGTGTGCGTAAGAAATCTTGACGCGTTTGACCGCTTTGGAGCTTCAAAATATTTGTTCTTGCTCGATGGAGGAGCTCTGACGGACGGAATAGCGCATTTTGACAGTGCTTACTCGGCAGACGCTCAATTTGAAAGGTCGGATACAACCGCCAGCCCATCTGTGAAAAAGCTTGCCGAGCTTGCATCTCTTTATGAGAGTGCGCAGAGTATGGGACTTTCAACGTCAAGATCATCTCGCGCAAGATATGCCGAGGGAATACGCGATCTTATAAAGGCGGCGGGCTGCGACAGGGATGCGCTTAAAATAAGATGCTCGGTCAAGGGAGTTGTTTCGGGAAATAGCGAAGAGCCGTATGACAAGGTCTTTTTTACCGATCTCGGCGAGGAATATATGATATGTGTATCTGAGGACGAAAAGCTTATTTACGAGTGTTCTAATATGATATGCGATGGCAGAAGAACTGTGATCGATGCAGACAGCAGAGAGAGTATTTTGAAAAAATACAGATGCTGTCTTGCCCTTGGAAAGACTCCTATCATTTTTGCTCTTTCGCGGCATAAAGGCTACGGCAGGGCAGAGGAGCTTTGCTTCTCGGGAATAGTGGCTTTTTCCGAGCTTTTTGACAAAAATGCTTTTCAAGCGTTAAACGAATTGCAAAGCAGGAATGTAAAAGCTATATTTTTCAAAAATATAACGGTAAACGGCTCAAAGATCTCCGTCAGTCCTATACCAAATGAAATTACACGACAGAACGTGGCAGATGCTTCGGATTTTATCAAAAGCAACAAGTCGATATCTTACGGATTTGGGAAAATAAATTGCTACGCATCGCTTTCTGACCTTCAGGTCTGTGAGCTTATAGCTTTTTTGAGGAAAAAGGGTGAGAGTGTAACGGTCGTCGGTTCGAGTGAAAAGTTTGAAAGGATATACAGAGCCGCTGACGTGGTGGTTTCGGCTTTGCCCGATACGATGCTTGCTGAGCGTGTATTTGAAGAAAGTGAGGATATGCAGGAAAACGACACCTCTTCCTTGAGCATATCGCAGACCTTAAAGTACCGTTCTGATGTAGCGATACAAAGACCGATATCTCAAAAGGGCGGAGTTTGGGTACTCTCGCAGCTTCTTGCTGAGGTCGGTATTGCATATGCCAATATATCTTTGTTCTTAAAATATCTGATATCCGTTCAAACGCTAAGGATCGCTTTCGTGCTCTTCCCAATGCTGCTTGGTAACGCAACGCTTGACGCAAGACATATTATTTTCGGGGGCGCTATTCTTGATATGATAGCACTGTTGAGCTTTGCATTCTATAAAAACGGCAGAATGAGCTCTCAAAGGGCAAATGAAATACTGCGAGATCCTTTTTCAAACAGTCTCGGTCTTATCTGCGGATTTGCCTGCTGTGCTGCCTTTGCATTGTTGCTTCCCGAGCTTATATCGCTTTTCCCGGGCGTGTCGGTCTATGCTGACAGAACGGAATATTCCTTTATCTGCCTGACACTTTTGAATATTTCACTTTTCTTAAGTATAAGGCTTTCGGGGACAAAAGAGCTGTTTTTTGTAAGACGAAACAGAGGAGCGTTTATATCTTCTGCCGCCGTCGCGACGCTTCTCGGACTTATTTATATTATCCCGTATTTTTCGGC
>JAZNES010000138.1:0-2518 GCA_045588755.1 Eubacteriales bacterium
ATGGTATCATTTAACGCATCGTAGACCGCAAGTAGCTTTTTGATGCTTATATTATCCGAGAGAGATATAGCTTCATCTCTGTCGTAGTAGAAGCAGAGAGTAACAGACTCGCTTTTCTTAATGAGTATAAGATCGCGAAGCGACGTTGTCGCCATTTGTAAAAGCTCGGCTACTCTGTCTCGGGTAGATTCGAATTTCTGGATCAGAGCAAAGCTTTCTTCACCCTTGGTGTTATTTACCAGAGCGTCAATAAAGTCGCGAACTATGGCGCGGTCCTCGAGTATTTGCTTGTATTCCTTGGGTTCAAGAAGCTCCTGAGCTCTGCCGAGAGATGCGTCGGCAGACATAAGAATTTCACCGTAATGCTTTTTATCCGAAAGCTTCAATTGACGGGCCTGTTCGTTATTTCGGCAAAGATATTCGTCAATCTGTTCGGTGCTGATCGGCTCGGTTCGAAGTATCTGCGCGCGGCTTCTTATCGTTTCGAGAAGAGTTGACGAATCCTCGCACAGAAGAAAGAATTTAACGTATCGGGGGGGCTCCTCTAAGGTGAGCAAAAATGCGTTCTGTGACTGATCGGTCATATCGTCGGCGTCCTCGATTATGTATATCTTATAATCAAGGTCGTTTGGTATGACTCTTACGTCGCTACGCAGAAATCTTATAGACTCTACGCCGAGGGTTGCCTTGCCTTCCTTGGATACCACGATAACATCGGGAGATTTCTTCTGAAGTATCTTTCGGCAAGAGGGGCATTCGCCGCAGGGCAGAGGATAGTCTGTATTGCCCAGCTTTTCGCACGAAAGCGCGGCGGCGATCAGATATGCGACCGTGTGTCTTCCGCTTCCTCTTTTTCCCTCAAGGATATATGCGTGGGACAAGGTATCCGAGGAGATATCGGACAGTATTTTGCTTTTTAAGGCCTCGTTTCCTACGAGAGCTTCAAATGCGCGTCTTATTTTCCTCACCGTCCCTCAAGCATAATAATACATAGTAATTATATCAAAAAAAATAATGTGTGTCAAGTGAAATTAAAATAAGGATATTTGGCAAAAAGCCTTATGAATAGAGATTTTTTTGCAAAATTGTACATAATTGTATATTTTATCATTGACAAAGTACCCCAAAAAGATTATACTTATCATAAGTTTGGGTCAGCAGTGACCAATAAATTAAGCACAGGTGAAAAAATGAAAAATATTTCGAGAAATCTGACGGTGTTATGCGATTACTATGAATTGACGATGGCAAACGGCTATTTTTTGACCGACATAAAGGATAAGATAGTTTATTTTGACGTCTTTTACAGAGATAATCCCGATAACGGAGGATATGCGATAGCGGCAGGACTTGAGCAAGTCATAGAATATATAAACGATCTTCATTTCGATGATGACGATATAGAATATCTGCGCTCTAAGGGGTGCTTTTCCAATGAGTTTCTTGAATATCTCAAGGGCTTCAGGTTCAGCGGAGATATCTGGGCTATCCCTGAGGGAACGGTAGTATTTCCCGGGGAACCTCTTATGACTGTCAGAGCCAACGCAATGGAGGCTCAATTCATTGAGACCTACGTGCTTATGATGATAAACCATCAGTCCCTCATTGCTACCAAGGCTTCGAGAATTACAAGAGCCGCAAAGGGAAGAGCGATAAGTGAGTTTGGCTCAAGACGCGCGCAGGGAGCTGATGCCGCGATCCTCGGTGCTCGCGCGGCATATATCGGCGGCTGCGGTGCTACTGCGTGTACGATAGTCGATCAGGTACACGGTGTTCCTGCTACGGGAACTATGGCACATTCGTGGGTACAGATGTTCGACAGCGAGTACGAGGCCTTCAAGACCTATTGTGAGATATATCCCGAAAACGCGACCTTGCTTGTAGATACCTATAACGTCATCGAAAGCGGAATACCGAATGCAATAAAGGCCTTCCGTGAGGTACTTCTTCCGAAGGGCATAAAGAAATGCGCGATAAGAATAGATTCGGGGGATGTTACCTATCTTACCAAAAAGGCAAGAAAGATGCTCGACGAGGCGGGATTCGATTACTGTAAGATAGTTATATCTAACTCTATGGACGAGTATATAATAAGAGAGCTGATACGTCAGGGCGCTGAGATAGATGCCTTCGGTGTCGGTGAAAGACTTATTACAGCAAAGAGCGACCCCGTTTTCGGCGGAGTTTATAAGCTTTGCGCTATCGAGGACGCCGAGGGTAACGTAAAGCCCAAGATAAAGATAAGCGAAAATGTCGGAAAGATAACAACTCCTCACTTTAAGAAAATATACCGACTCAGAAACAGAGAGAATAATAAGGCAGAGGCAGACCTTATCTGCGTTTACGACGAGGTCATTGACGATACAAAGCCTCTTGAAATATTCGATCCCGATCATACTTGGAAGCGCAAGCTTATGGAGAATTATACCGCCACCGAGCTTCAGGTGCCGATATTCAGAAGCGGAGAGCTCGTTTATAAGCTTCCTACGCTTGCAGAGATACGTAAGCATTGTGAAGA
>JAZNES010000139.1:0-2314 GCA_045588755.1 Eubacteriales bacterium
TATTTTGCGTGATCCCAAGATACTTATTTTGGACGAAGCCACCGCGGCTATGGATACCGAGACCGAAAAGAGGATACAAAGAGCAATTACGGCGCTGACCAAAAATAAGACCACCATTATGATAGCACACCGCCTTTCCACGCTTCGCGACGCAGACGAGCTGATCGTAATCGAAAAGGGAAAGGTTGCCGAGCGTGGAACGCATAAGGAGCTGCTTGAGCGCGAGGGCGGAGTTTACAAAAAGCTCTATGATCTTCAGCTTGAAGCGCTCAAAAACGCGGGAATAAGCGAATAAGGGGAAAGGAGAAATACGTTATGGAATCTATCGAACAAAAAAATGACATAATGCTTGAAGACGCCGCAAAAATCGTGAAACTTGACGGCAAGTGCGCAAGCTTTGAAACAAAGAACGGATTTTTGTCACTGACTGTGACAAACGAGAGCGACAAAAAGAGCTACGACAGAGTATTTCTTCACCGCGCTTTTCCGCATGAGCTACTCTGGGAATATATCTCGGTGACCGACGAGGAAAGCATGGAGATAGGTATTATTTACAACGTTGAAGACTTCGAAGGCGAAAATAAGTCGCTTATAGTTAGAGAAATCGAGCGAAAATACTATTCTCCCGTAATAAAAACCATTGATTCTCTCAAAGAAAGATATGGATTCTCCTATTGGAAGGTAACGGGAGAGGACGGACGTGAATTCAGCTTCACAATGAAGGACACCTTTAAAAATATCATTCATACCGGTGAGGACAGTATCATTCTCGTCGACGTTGACGGAAACAGATACTCTGTTATGAGTGTGTCGGGACTCAACCGAAAGAGCTATCGAAAGATAGAGCTTTACTTATAAAATTTTCTAAAATTCAGATGAAAGGCGGTGAGATCGTGGCATTATTTAGAAAGAAAAAGCGGAAGGACGGAGAAAATCTTTTCTCCAAAGCGCTAAAACTTAATCCTGAATTAAAAAAAGAAAATATAATAGCTGTTTTTCCCTTCGATCTCGACCGCGAGATTCAGGGCAAACGGGTAGACGGTCTGCTCATCGCCGACAGGGAAACTGTAAGCGTTTACATTGACGGAGTTGAGACCGAGAAGCTGCCGCTTGGAGAAATCAAATCCTTCTCCGTGTATAGCGGAGTAGGAACCTTTTACCTTTCTTATACTATGGCAAACGACGAGTCGACGCGTTTGCTTTGCGTCGGTTCGATGTCGTGCTATAAAGGAGCTTCCGAGGCTGTCAAGCGTCTTAACCGCGTTGCCGAAAGAGGACTTGATTATTACGACAGAATAAGAGAGAATAAACGCGGTCACTTTGAAATTGATTTTTCGGGTGATATGGGGGTATGCAAAAAATGCGGTCGCCCCTTGCCCAAGGGTTCTGCCAAATGCCCAAGATGCGAGGGCAAGCTCTCGGCGCTCAGGAGACTTTGGGGAATTATCAAGCCGTATAAATGGTTTATCTTCATCTCGATAGTCCTTTTTGCCGCGGTAAGCGGACTTAATCTCGTCATTCCCGAGATAAACAAAATATTGGTTGATGATTATATCGATGTTCGACGCGCAGAAGCGCTCTCTTACGTCGGAGTAGTGCTTATGATGCTTCTCTCGCAGGTCGTACTCAGGGCTGTGGGCGTGCTTCGAAGTCACGCGCTGATTCATGCCAGCAACAGTATGATAGTCGATCTTCGCGGTATGCTATTTGAGAAGATACAGAGACTGTCGATCGCCAAGATCTCCAAGAGAACGGCGGGAGAGCTGATGCGACGCGTCTCGAATGACGTGACTCAGATACAAAGATTTTTGGTTCATTCATTCCCATCAATTGCAGAGCAGGCGCTCTTGCTTATTGCTATCTCGATAGTGTTTTTAGCAAACGACCTTTGGGTTCTGCTTTTGCTTATACTCATTCCCGTTCCGTTCGTCAGCTTTACGTTTACGTTTGTTTGGAGAAAGATACATAAGCTCTTCCATAAATGCTGGCAGGCGGGATCTAAGGCAAACTCGGTATTGCACGATATATTTTCGGGAATACGCGTAGTCAAGGCGTTTGGAATGGAGCATAAGGAAACTCTCCGCTACGGCGATGCCGCAAGAGAGGAGAGAGATATGCAGCTGAAGTCGGATACCTTCTGGTATCTCATAATGCCCGTCTTGCAATTCCTTATGTGCTTTGGCGAATTTATCATACTCTTTTACGTCGGAAACGCAATACTTAATCTTGAAATGAGCATCGGCGATATGTCGAAGTATTCGATGTATACCAGCATGATATACGGTCCTCTCCGTATGTTCTCTCATATGCCGAG
>JAZNES010000140.1:0-5182 GCA_045588755.1 Eubacteriales bacterium
AACTCCTTGGCTCACAGAACGACATGGCTACGATCCGACTTTGCGTGACCCCGCTATTTACAGAATAGTGCACACCTCGCATCACCGTCAGGGCGACAAGTGGTGTATCTATCCCCTTTACGACTATGCGCATCCCATTCAGGACGCGCTTGAGGGCATCACCTTCTCGCTCTGCTCGCTTGAGTTTGAGAACCACAGACCTCTTTACAACTGGGTAGTCGATAATATCGGATTTGATCCCAAGCCCCGTCAGATAGAGTTCGCACGACTCAACGTCACAAATACCGTTATGTCAAAGAGATATCTTCGTTATCTCGTTGAAAACGATATGGTAGACGGCTGGGACGATCCCCGTCTTCCCACTATCTGCGCGCTCCGCAGAAGAGGATATACTCCTTCGTCGATCTTTAATTTCGTGAGAAATGCGGGAATATCGAAGGCAAACAGCCTTGTGGATATAGAGATGCTTGAGCACTGCATAAGAGAGGAGCTCAATCAGAACGCTCCGAGAAGAATAGCAATTGAGAAGCCTATAAAGGTAGTTATCACCAACTACGACGCAGACAAGACCGAGTATTTCGAGCTTCCCAACAATCCTCAGAACCCCGAAGCGGGCACTCGTTCTCTGCCCTTTACAAGAGAACTCTATATCGACACTTCCGACTTTGCAGAGGTTCCGCCTCCCAAGTTCTTCCGTCTTAAGCCCGAGGGTGAGGTCAGACTTATGGGCGCTTATATCATAAAGTACGAAAACGTCGTAAAGGACGAGGACGGAAATATAGTTGAGATCCACTGTACCGCAGACCTTGAAACAGGCAACGGAAATCCTGCTGACGGCAGAAAGATAAAGGGTACTATCCATTGGCTCTCGGCAAAATACGCAAAGGATACCACCCTTATGCTCTACGATAAGCTCTTCGATATCGAAAACGTAAACGATATTCCCGAAGGCAAGACCTATAACGATTATCTGAATCCCAACTCGCTTACCGTATGCAAGCACGCCAAGATAGAGCCTTGTCTTGAAGAGGCAAAGGCGGGAGATAAATTCCAGTTCGTGCGTAACGGTTATTTCTGCAAGGATTCAAAGCACGAAAATACCTTTAACCGCATCGTAGGTCTTAAAGACAGCTTTGCAAAGAAGCAATAGGTAAAAATATGGTACTGAAAATTGCACTTATATATCTTGCCGCTATATCGCTTATTTCGGTGATAGTATGCTGCTATGACAAGATAGCCGCAAAGCGACGTCCGGCTCACAGAACTCCCGAGGCCACACTTCTTTGGCTTTGCGTACTCGGCGGCTCTGTGGCGATGCTTCTTACAATGCTTCTGATAAGACACAAGACAAAGCACAAGAAATTTATGATAGGGATACCTCTCATAATTCTCTTGCAATTTGTCACTGTGCTTCTTGTTCAATTTTATTTGTATCCGCACATTTCCACCTTTGTAAATTTTCTGAAAGGGTAGCTTCCCCGGCTAAACAAAAAAATGAACGAAAAACTTACAAATTTCAGCCTGATATTCCCCGATGGAGAAACGCATACCGCGCATTATTCGGGACATAGCAGACCTAAAATAGATATGTACGTCCTCGAGGAGCTTGGGCTGCTTGAAATATTCAACTTAAAAAGCAGTGAGCTCGACGAGTATTTCACCACGAATAAGAAGGTCATCAAATACAGAACAGAGGTCTTCTCTGACATGCTGAACTGTCCCGAGATCTCACTCACACTTAATAAGCTCATTCCTATCCTCAGCGATATAATGGAGCTTCGACGTCTTGAAGTAGACAGCGGTGATACCGACTCCTATCTTGAAAGCATAACCGAAATAGAGCTCTATATCGCAAGCATTGAAACACTTCATTCGGGACTTTCAAAGATAAAAGACCGTCTTACAAGTGCCTCCTTCCGTGCGCTTGCCGAAAGAATAAGTGAGCTTGCGACGAGCGACTATTACAAGGAGCTTAATTCAAAGCTATCCGAGCTTACAAATCGCGTAAGGGAGATAAAGAGCGTAACTATCGGAGTAAATCTCGACGCTCAGCTCCGTCCGTCAAGTGCGGGCGTGCTTTCTATAAATCCCGAGCCCTTCCGTTCGGGCGACGTTATAGAAAAAATACTTCGTCTTAATTTCAAGGACGATGAATATACCTGTATTGCAGACCTTGTTCCCTTTGGTAAGAAGCAGTCTGAAAATCAAAAGACCGCGCTTTCTCTCGCCTTTAATTCGGCTATAAACGAGGTCTACAAAAAATCGCTCCATTCCTGGAAAAAGATAGTACAGGCGTACGTGCTTGAAAACACCGATTTCCTTCTTAATCTTCTTCCCGAGATAGAGTTTCTCGTAAAGGGAACGGAGCTTATGAGAACACTTCTTGCGCGCAAAAACAAGCTCTGCACTCCCGAGATCGCGGACTCAGAGGAAAGAGCCTTTGTTGCGAAAAACATTTATAACCCCTGTGTCGCTATGAAGGTAGATGACGAGATAATCGCGAACGATATAGAATTCAATTCCGAAAACGCTCACATATACGTGCTTACAGGCCCTAACCGAGGCGGAAAGTCGGTCATAACCTGCGCTGTCGGAATCTCGCAGGCAATGTTCCAGCTTGGAATGCTCGTCCCCGCCGAAAGTGCCCGCATAAGTATTGCCGACGCCATATTTACGCACTTCCCCACCGGCGCTGACGATACGATAGACAAGGGACGTCTTGGTGAAGAATGTGCAAGACTTGTCGAGATATTTGAGGAGATAACGAAATACAGTCTTGTCCTCCTCGATGAGTCGCTCTCGTCAACAGGCTCTTATGAGGCTTCATATATCGCTTCCGAGGTCCTTGCGGGACTCTCTGTTATAGGCTGCCGTTGCCTTTTCTCAACGCACCTTCACGAGCTTGCCGCAGAGGTCGACGCCATAAATGAAAGAGCAAGGCTTTCGGGCGGCTCGGTAATAGACACTCTCGTAGCAGGAATTGAGGAGGGCAAGCGCTCGTTCAAGATAGTGCGCGCGAAGCCCGACGGAAAGAGCTACGCAAGGGATATAGCTGATAAATACGGACTTTCTTACGAAAATATTCTTAAGCTTCATAGCAAAAAAAATAATCACTTAACACCGAAAGGAAGATAAAAGATATGGATAAAACTTTACTTACTCTCCTTGAA
This sequence comes from Eubacteriales bacterium, assembly GCA_045588755.1. Lineage (GTDB taxonomy): Bacteria > Bacillota > Clostridia > Oscillospirales > CAG-272 > HGM12713. The sequence continues at coordinate 3,171 of JAZNES010000140.1, forward strand.
AACGACGCTCGCCTTTCAACGAAGGAGCTTGCCGTTATGCTTGATAAGTCCGAGGAGGAGATAAAGGACAGAATACACTCCTTTGAAAAGGACGGTATCATTCTTGGATATAAATCTATCATTGACTGGGAAAAGACCGACAAGGAATACGTCACCGCTATGATAGACGTCAAGCTTTCTCCTCAGCGCGACAGAGGCTTTGACAAGATCGCCGAGAAGATATTCAACTATCCCGAGGTTCAGTCGGTATATCTTATGTCGGGCGCATACGATCTTTCTGTTCTTATAGAAGGTAAAACCATGAAGGAGGTAGCTTATTTTGTTGCGCAAAAGCTTGCCCCCATTGAGTCGATCATCTCTACTGCAACTCATTTCGTTCTCCATAAATATAAAGATAAAGGTGTAGTTTACGGTTACAGTGAGATAGACGAGAGAGGTAACTGCAACTGATGATAGATTATAGCAAGGTTCTCTCCGACATTGTTGTATCTACAGAAAAATCTGGTATAAGAAAGTTTTTCGATCTTTTAGACAATATGAATGACGTGGTCGCCTTGACAGTAGGTCAGCCCGATTTCGTTACTCCGTGGCATATAAGAGAAGCAGGCATCGAAAGCCTTGAGCGCGGAAAAACCTATTACACCTCAAATGCAGGTACACTCGAGCTTCGTTCGGAAATAAATAATTATATGACTCGCCGTTTTTCTGTTTCTTATGATCCCAAAGACGAGATCATAGTTACGGTCGGCGGAAGCGAGGCTATCGATATTGCTCTCAGAGCAGTTATCGAACCGGGAGATGAGGTCATTATTCCTACTCCCTGCTTCGTTTGTTATGCGCCTCTGGTCAAGATCGCGGGCGGCGTTCCCGTCACGGTCGACACGAGCGTTGAGGATAAGTTCAAGCTTACCCCCGAGGCTCTGAAAAAGGCGATCACGAAAAAAACCAAAATGCTCGTTCTTCCCTATCCCAATAATCCAACCGGCGCGATAATGACCAAGGAAGACCTCGAAAAGATCGCTGATATCCTCAGGGATACCAATATAGTGGTACTTTCCGACGAGATCTACGCCGAGATGACCTACGGACTTAAGCACACCTCGGTGGCGTCGATCGACGGAATGTGGGAAAGAACTATCATAGCAAGCGGATTTTCAAAAAGCTATGCTATGACCGGCTGGCGTCTTGGATATATCTGCGCTCCCGCGCCACTCTGCGCTCAGATGCTTAAAATACATCAGTATGCAATAATGTGCGCTCCGACGACAGCGCAGCTTGCGGCTACCGAGGCTCTTAAAAACGGCGACGATGATATCAAAATGATGATAGCAGAATACAACCGCCGCCGCAGATATATACACCAAGGACTTAAAGATATTGGAATAGAAGCCTTTGAGCCTCAGGGCGCATTCTATATATATCCCTATATCGGAGCGTTCGGTCTTTCGAGTGACGAATTCTGCGAAAGACTGCTCTATGAGCACAAATGCGCGATAGTTCCCGGAACTGCCTTTGGCAAAAACGGTGAAGGCTTTGCGAGAATTTCCTATGCTTACTCTACAAAGCATATATCACAGGCACTTGAACGCATAGAGGCATTTGTAAAAACACTTAAAAAGTCATGACCACCAGCCGTGCTGGTGGCTTGCACTAGCCCCCTTGGGGCATTTCACACGCTGAGCCTATAGGCTCGTCGAATTATCCGCCACTTGCGGTAATTGCCCTGCTACCACAAATGTGGCTTTAATATGAGCCTCCCTCCGGGAGGGAGGTGGCATTTTCGCAAGAAAATGGCGGAAGGAGCCTGCGCAATATCGGATTTTGTGCAAAGGTGAAAGCCCCACGCGCTCCCTCAGCCACCTTCGGTGACACCTCCCTTTACACAAGGGACCCTTCCGCTGCGGCGGAAACTGTGCAAAGCTAAAGCTTTTTGGAACCACCAGCACTGCTGGTGGTTTTCATAATACAATAAAATTCTCGGGGCTGTCTCAAATGCGAAAAAAATCGTATTT
>JAZNES010000141.1:0-6385 GCA_045588755.1 Eubacteriales bacterium
TACCGAAAAATCCGCCCGAGCCTATGGCGTACATACCCTGAAGGGTCTGCCAAGCAGAACCGAGAGGATCTACCTTATCGATAAAGAGCCACGTATATATTCTCTCCTGAGCATAGCTTGACACGGCGACAAGACCGATAAATGCCACCGCCATCACTCCGACAAATGCCGCAAGCCACTTGATGCGCGTTCCTCCGAGGAACATAAGCGTAACACCGATAAAGCCTATTATCATAAGTCCCGAAATGTGTCTTTCAAGAGCAACAAGACCGCATATCATACCGATGATGCAAAGCGGTATGATAAGACCGTATCTGAAGCTTCCGCCAAGTCTATGTATAGAGGTTATTTTTTTCTCATATTTTGACATATACAGAGAAAGTAACATAACGACTCCGAGCTTAGCTACCTCAGAGGGCTGTATCGTAATAGGTCCGAGTCTTATCCATCTTTGCGCACCGCCTCCGCTTACTCCGACGACAAGAACGATAAGGAGCAACAGGATCGCGAGAAGATAAGCGCCGACCCCAAACCATCTCCACATCCAAGGACGCATAAAAACGACGGCTGCAGTAGCGGCTATTATACCGATAACGCTAAAGATAATATTTCTGACAAGATAATACGTGGGATTATCGTACTGGACCTCAGCCTCGACAACACCCGCGCTGTAACACATAACTATACCAAAGCAAAGAAGCAAAAGTGCCCATAAAAAGAACCATACGTCAATACTTCCCTTGCAAAGAGGTGCTATTCCCTCTTGCTCTACCTTCTGAGGAGTCAAGGGTTCTGTATAGATAGGATCGTTTCTTTCTATGATCTCTTCCTGTCTTTCCTTATAGTCGTTTATTTTAGTTTTTATAAGCTCTCTCTTTTGGGATAAAAAATTGCCGGAGGCTTGTTGTTCTGATCTTTTTTCTTCGTCCTTCAAACTACAACACCTCCGACTATTTTTAATTTATAGAGCAAACCAAGCAAGTACGCAAAGAAGAAGCGTAACTGTGCCGAAAATTCCGACTATCTTATTTTCATTCCAGCCGCACTTTTCAAAATGATGATGGATAGGAGCCATTTTGAAGACTCTTTTTTTCGTCATCTTATAGCTTGCGACCTGAATTATGTCGGACAGAGCCTCAATAACGAAAACTCCACCCGCAACAACTATTATCAAAGGATCGTTTATGATAAAAGCCGCTCCCGTAAGAATACCGCCAAGGAAAAGCGAGCCCGTATCTCCCATAAACACCTTTGCGGGATGAATATTGAAAATAAGAAAACCTATCATTCCGCCTATCATTGCGCCTGACACAAGACCGAGCGAAATGTTAAGAAAATTAAATGCAACGAATGCGAAAAATCCCGAAACTATAAGACTTATCGTAGAAGCGAGTCCGTCGATACCGTCGGTGAGATTTACGCTGTTTACCATTCCAACGACAAGTATTATCGCAAGAACGTAATAGAAAGCTCCAAGCTCAATACAAATATTTGTAAAAGGGATATGAAGCTCTGTATTTATATATCCCGTAACGGCAAGCGCGAAAACGTAAAGCAGCGCGACAAGGAATTGAAGCGCAAACTTTTGCTTTACCGTAAGTCCCTCATTCTGCTTTTTAAGGAGCTTGCAGTAATCGTCAATAAATCCGATAAGTCCGTTAAAAACTCCAAGTCCAAGCGTCAGCGCAAGCGGAATGAGCTCTCTTTGCTGATTTTTTACCGCATAATATACCGTAAAGCCCGCGCTTACGAAAAGAATAGCCATAATAAAGCATATTCCTCCCATAGTCGGAGTGCCCGCCTTTGACATATGCCAGGAGGGTCCTTCTTCTCTTATCGTTTGTCCTACCTTATGTCCTTTAAGAACAGGTATGACGTAGTGGGAAAGCACAACTGTCAAAAGAAAGGTTGCTCCCAAGCTTATAATAAACTGTATAAATAACTGTTCGTACATCGGCAACCTCACCTAAACAAAATTATCTGCAGAGTTTCTCCACGTTTGCTTTAAGATACTCTATTACCCTTTCAGCCGCTGCGCCTCTGCTTGCCTTAACAAGCAAAACGTCGCCGCTTCTGAGCGAGTGAAGAAGCATCTCTCCACTCAAGGAAGGATTGCTGATGTCGTTATTTCTGTATACGTTTTCGGAAAGCATACCGTGAAGTATAGCGCCCGTTGCGATGCCCTCTGCGGATTGTCCGAATGTAAAGAGCATTTCCCCGCCCGCAAGCGCGAAATCGGCGCCTACCTGCTCGTGATATCTTCCGCTTTCCTCACCGAGCTCGTACATATCTCCGAGCAATGCTATCATTCTCGAAGAACTATTGCCCTCGGAAAGCTTTCTGAGTACCGATATTGCGGCTCTCATAGACTCGGGACTTGCATTGTAGCAATCCTCTATAACCTTTATGCCACCGATATCGTATATATTCTGACGCATGCCGACCTGTCTGAAATTACACAGACCTGCAGATATACATTCACAATCAAGCTCCATCTTTTCAGCTACGGCATAAGCAAAAAGAGCTGCCATAACGTTATGGTTGCCTATTACGGGAATAGAAACGTTCTCAATCTTAGATATGGGAGTGATAACGTCAAAAACGGTATATCCGTCACAGATTCTGATGTTTGTTGCGCGGTAATCGGCTCTTTCGTTGTCAATAGCAACGCTAAGTACCTTGATGCCTTCCTTCTCATAACCGAAAAGCATAGGCTCGTCGCCGTTTACTATAAGTGTTCCGCCCTTTTTGAGTCCGTTAACTACCTCGAGCTTTGCGCGGCATATATTCTCTCTGCTTCCGAGATGTCCTATGTGTGAAGAGCCTATCGTTGTGATAACTGCTATATCGGGCTCAGCAAGACGTGAAAGATAATCTATCTCTCCAAGACCGCTCATTCCCATTTCAAGAACAGATATCTCTGTATCGTCCTTCATGGAAAGGATAGAAAGAGGAAGTCCTATATTGCTGTTATAATTTCCCTGCGTTTTGTGTACCTTGTATTTTTCGGAAAGTACAGAGGCGATAAACTCCTTTGTCGTCGTCTTTCCAACACTGCCCGTTACGGCTATTTTCTTGTGATTTATACCGCGGTCGTAAGCCTTTGCAAGCTCTCCGACTGCCTTTATAGAGTCCTCAACTACAACGGCAGCACATCTTCTGTCGTTTATTCTTTCGGGGATACGCTCGCAAAGAACGCAACCGCCGCCTGCCGAAAGTGCGGCGTCGATATAATCGTGTCCGTCTACCTTTTCTCCGCCGAGCGCGATGAAAAGAGCTCCCTCGTCGCTCTCTCTTGAGTCGGTGCAAACCGAGTGAAACTGAATATCCTGATTATTTTCTCCGCCTATACAGCAAAGTATTCCACCACATATCTGGGCAAGCTTTGCCATTGATATTGCGTTGCTTCCTATGTTGATCTTCACTTGGTTTCCCTCCTCTATCTTTATCCGAAAAACTCGGACACGGCTTCTTTAACTATTTTATCTTCATCGAACGGAACTCTTCCCGTTTCGTTTATTTCGTATTTTTCATGTCCCTTGCCCGCAAGGATTATTACGTCATCTTTTCGGGCATTCCCGACAGCGTATCTTATTGCACTTCGTCTGTCGGAAATTATTTTGTGTTCTTTTTCTTTATCTATTCCCTTATAGATATCTCTTATTATCTTTTCTCTGTCCTCGCTTCGAGGATTATCGGACGTTATTATAACGAAATCTGCAAGCTTTGATGCAATAGCACCCATTATCTTTCGTTTAGAAGGATCTCTGTCGCCTCCGCAACCGAAAACGAGAACTATTCTTCCCTTTTTTTGAATAGATCTGACACTTTTCAAAACGTTTTCAAGTGCGTCGGGAGTATGTGCGTAATCTATAAAGACGGAAAAATCAATTTTTTCCTTAACTTCGACCCTTTCCATTCGGCCCGGTGCTCCTTTGAGCTTTTTCATTGCTCTTGCGGCGAACTCATCGGGAATACCGTATATCTTTGCTACCGCCAAGGCTTCCAAAGAATTAATTACCGAAAAGCCTCCCAGAAGCGAAGTGCTTATTTCAATTTTTGCATCCTCGTAAAGAGCATCATATCTCGTTCCGTTGACTCCTTCGTGAACTATATTCGAAGCAAAGAGATCAGCTCTTTCTCTGTCGTGACAGGAGCAAAGGATATTTTTCTCTGCCCTGCTCGCTCCGAGTATCTCGTAAGCGTATCTATCGTCAATATTTATGACCGAATATTTACATCTTTCAAACAGCTTGGCTTTCGAAGAAAGGTAATCCTCCATATCTCCGTGAAAATCGAGGTGATCCTGAGTAAGATTTGTAAACACCATCGTATCAAATCTCAGTGCGTCAAGCTTTGAGAGCTTTGATGCGTGAGAGGTCGCCTCTATAAAAAGATATTCGACCCTATCCTTTGCCATTTGCGATATTAAACCGTAAAGCTCTTCGGGATCGGGAGTTGTCATATTTGCGAGTGTGTCTGCCGAAGAATAATCAAGATGCCCGCCCCCCGACAAGCATCCGACTGTGCCGATAACACCGCATCGGCAGCCACACTCTTCAAAAAGTCTTTTAAGAATATAAGTTATCGAAGTTTTTCCGTTAGTACCGGTAACTCCGATAACCTTAATATTTTTCGCGGGATCACCGTGCCAAGCGTTATAGAGTAAAGCACTTGCGCGTCTTGTGTTTTTAACCTTAACGGTTGCGGCACCACCCTCACACTCATCACGCCCTATCTCAGACACTATAACCGAGGCACCGGAATCCACTGCGTTTTTTATATATTTATGACCGTCGGTATGAAATCCGTTTATACATATAAAGGCACTTCCCTTGGTCACTTTTCTTGAATCTGTTACGATATTCGTTATTTCAATATCAGAAATGTTTTCGGGATATTCTATTCCCGCGTCGCCAAAAAGCTTACAAAGCCGCATAAATCCTCCGAAAGTAATAAATTTCTTTATACTTCCGTATTTTGCGACCTATGTCAATCATCCTGACCGACGTATCTGAAGGTTATCGTTACCACAGTTCCCTTTGGAACAAGACTACCCGCGGGTACCGACTGTTCAACGACGACTATTTTTTCATCTCCCGTAAGATAATGGGGTGTTCCCTCTATCTTGACGTTAAGTCCAAGATTTATAAGAGTCTGATTTGCAAGTGCCGCCGTCTTACCTAAGAGATTCGGAACAGTTACGTTTCCTTGGGGGTCCTCGTTTGTCGTATAGAGGACTATCGTACCGCCTGCCTTCTCTATATAGCTTCCGCTTTCGGGAAGCTGTGATTTAACGACGTTTCCGTCGCCTACGACCTCGACCTTAAGTCCGAGCTGTTCTATTACGCGGCTTGCGTAAGAGATGCTCCAACCCTTATAGCTTGATATCTGTATTGCTTTATTTTCGAGCTCCTCCTGAGTCAAGACCTCTTCAACGCCCATATAAGGAAGAATATTCTTAAGGGCATTTCCAACGTAAGGAGCTGCCACCGTGCTTCCGTAAAGGCTTCCTCTCTGAGGCTCGTCAACCACGATTATTATTGCTATTTCGGGATCGTCCGCAGGAGCAAACGCGGCGCAGGAGCATATGTACTCTCCTTCATCACCTGCCGTCTTCTTCTCGGACGTACCTGTTTTAGCGGCTACTCTGTAGCCTGCGACGTATGCGTTTTTAGCACCTCCGTCGCCCGAAACACCCTCCTCAAGCATTACGGCGATGGTCTTACAGACCTCCTCGCTGACGACCTGACGCTTGACCTCGATCTCATGCTCGTAAATAATGTTTCCTGCATTATCGGTTATCTTCTGTACGACGTAAGGAGTAACAAGCGTTCCTCCGTTAGCTACTGCCGATATAGCCGATATATGCTGTATAGGTGTTATATTAAAGTTCTGACCAAATGCGTAGATCACAAGATCAAGCTCGGTCATCTGCGATGCAAATATACTGTTTCCTTCACCCGGAAGATCAATACCTGTCTTTTCGTAATATCCGAAAGCCTCGGCATATTTGACGTAATTCTCAATGCCTACTCTCTTACCGAGAGTCATAAACCAAACGTTGCAAGATTGCTGTAAGCCTTGGCTGAAGGTCAGCGTTCCGTGTCCCTGTGTCTTATGGCAGTGTATCTTGTGTCCTCCAAAGACGAGTGAGCCGTTACAGGTACAGATGTCATTGGTTGAGACCACACCCTCCTCAAATCCCATCGAGGAAGTAATTATCTTAAAAGTAGAACCTGGTATATAGCTTTCGGTTATAGCCTTATTAGACCACATATTAGTGAGAAGCTCAAGTCTGAGCTTGTCGTATTCATCGGAATCGATCGAATATCCCGAAGCCTTAAGTGCCTCCTCGGAGCTTTCATCAAGCTGCCACGGATCG
>JAZNES010000142.1:0-3822 GCA_045588755.1 Eubacteriales bacterium
ACCGCACTTCTCTTAACGACACAGCCGTTCTGCGCGATATTACCCCAAAGTATCTGTATTCCACCCGTCTGGCTATACGGATCGGATATAGGTCTTATCGAATTTGTATCAAGGATACGAGCTCCCTCTATATTTTCTGCAACGGTCTTTCCACTGACTGTGAGAGCATTTCCGTCTATAAGTCCTTTAGAAAGAAGCTCTGCCTGAACGGCAGGAATTCCGCCTGCTGCGTTAAGGTCCTGCATATGAGTAGGGCCTGCAGGGGCAAGATGACAAAGGTTTGGAACTCTTGCGCTCATCTGATTGAAAAGATTAAGGTCGAGCTCAACACCCGCTTCATTAGCAATAGCCAAAAGGTGAAGCACACTGTTGGAGCTGCAACCGAGTGCCATATCGCAGGCAAGAGCATTTGATATAGATCTTTCATTGATTATATCACGGGCCTTTATATCCTTATTGACAAGCTCCATAATAGCCATTCCCGCGTGCTTTGCAAGCATAATTCTCTTATTGGATACCGCAGGGATCGTGCCGTTCCCGGGAAGTGCGATACCTATTGCCTCGCAAAGACAGTTCATTGAGTTTGCGGTATACATTCCCGCACACGAGCCACAACCGGGACATACTCCCTGCTCACACTCCTCGAGCTTGCAAGAGTCGATAATACCTGCCTTATAAGCGCCTACCGCCTCAAACATCTTTGAAAGGCTGACCTCCTGTCCGTCATATGTACCCGCGAGCATAGGTCCACCCGAGCAAACAACGGCAGGAATATTCATTCTTACAGCCGCCATAACCATTCCCGGTACTATTTTATCACAGTTAGGAATAAGCACAAGTCCGTCAAGCTGATGTGCCATAGTCATAGTTTCAACACTGTCGGCAATAAGCTCACGGCTTGCAAGTGAATACTTCATTCCGATATGTCCCATAGCGATACCGTCGCAGACTCCGATAGACGGAACGAGAACGGGAGTTCCGCCCGCCATTCTTATACCCGCCTTTGCAGCCTCTGCTATCTTATCAAGATGTATATGCCCGGGAACTATCTCGCTGTGAGCGCTTACCACGCCTATAAGGGGGCGGTCAAGCTCTTCTTTCGTGTATCCCATCGCATAGAACAAGCTTCTGTTCGGCGCTCTCTCTGCGCCCTTTGTTACGTTATCAGAACGAAGTGACATAATTTTTCTCCTAAACTTTATATCTTGATTTTCTTTTTTACTACGTCTATTATTCTTACTATTGCGGGAGACAGAACGAGATTTACTACGAATTCTCCTACAAAGTTCACTCCTGCAAGGCCTAAAAAGACAAGTGTAAATGCATTTTCATACTGTCCAAAGGCATCGGGAAACATTGCAGGGAGTCCGCTCATCGTATCAAAGAAGAACAAAAGCATTCCTATTACGAATATTCCCGTATTTACGATAGGAGCCGTGATAGATGCAATAACAGTCTTGCCGTATATGTACTTATCTCCAAAAAGCTTGCCGAGTCCCTTATAAACAAGGCCGGAGCAAAATCCAGCCATCATAGCCTTGAGCAAGCAAACGAGAACGAAGCATACGGGATTTGCCTCCCAAAGCAGAAAAGAAAAGGCATCTACTCCCGAAATTCCCATTACCATAGTTATGACGCCAAATACCGCGCCAAGAAAAGCTCCCTCCTTTGCGCCCAGCATACAAGCACCGATAACGATAGGTACGAGCACGAAGGACATAGGCAAAGGTCCTATCTTTATGAATGAGCCAAGCATCTGTAAAACAACGACAAGCGCTATAAGCATAGCCATTTCGACCATGCGAAGAATTTTTTGATTTCGGGTATTACTCATATCTGATTCCCTCCTCAAACAGAAAGTACAGCCGCAAAAGGTGCTGTCTTAAAAAATTTGTTTGTGAACATAAAACTGTTCCTTCCTTCGGGACTTTCACCCGATGCTGCCGTCCGCGCGGGTACGGCGCTTAAAAATATCTATAATAACGGCATAGCCGATACTATCAAACCTAAAATCTATTATTAATATATATGTGATACAAGCCTTTAAGTGTAAGGTCTTCATCTACTGTAAATTTATTTTTACACACCCCGACAACGATCGAGGCATATTCTCCCGTTGCCACGAGTCTTATCTCAAAAGGTGCCAGCTTCATCTGTCTTGCAAAGCTTTCGACCATTCCGTCAATTACCATTGCATTACCGAGAATTACTCCCGATTGAAGCGATTCTGCAGAATTTTTGCCTATTGCCTTCGACGGAAGAGAAAGGCGCACGTTCGGAAGCTGTGCTGTACCGCCGTGCATAACGTCAAAGGACATCTGCACGCCCGGGAAAATAGAGCAACCGAGATACTCGCAATTTTTTCCAAGTGCGGAAACGGTCGTGACGGCATTCATATCAACTATAATAGCCGCTTCCCTTTTCTCATTTTCGCCTGCCATATTTATAACAGCCGCTGTATTAGCTACGATATCCGAACCGAGCTCAGACGGATTGTCGATCTTTATCGAAAATCCCGTTTTTATACCGGGGGCTACCGTCATCACAGACGATCCTGTAAAGCGACGAAGAGCCTCTCCAATGACGAGATTCAGCTGAGGAACTACCGAAGAATATATGCAACCGTCAATATCCTCGGGTGAAAGCAACTGTTCTCTGACCATAAGTCTCAGAAGAGCCAGATATTCATCGGAGGTCTTGTTTATATCGGTGGCTATTTTGAACTTTGCGACAAGCAGAGCGCTGTCTTTTTTGAAAAATCCTACGGAAATCCTTGTATTTCCGACATTTACCGCCATTAACATAGTAATCCTCCTTTTCATTTTGCGGTCTCGGGGCGTTTGCCCCGAGACCGTTATTTATTTGTTTGTTGTCTTAATTATTTCTTAAGCCAAGACATCATCTTACGAAGCTCAGCACCTGTCTGCTCAAGCTTATGCTCGGACTCTTTACGGCGGGTAGCAAGGAACTTAGCCTTTCTTCCTGCCGAGAACTCCTGCATAAATTCAGACGCAAAGGTTCCGTCCTGGATCTCGGAAAGAACCTTCTTCATCTCTTTTCTGGTCTCCTCGGTGATAAGACGCTTACCTGTTCTGTAATCGCCGTATTCAGCTGTGTTGGAGATCGAATATCTCATCATAGCGAAACCACCGTTGTTGATAAGGTCAACTATAAGCTTCATCTCGTGGATACACTCAAAGTATGCCATCTCGGGCTCATATCCTGCCTCAACGAGCGTGTCTAAGCCTGCCTTCATAAGCTCGGTCACACCGCCGCAAAGAACTGCCTGTTCACCGAAGAGGTCAGTTTCTGTTTCTTCTCTGAAGCTTGTTTCGAGAATCCCTGCTCTGCCTGCGCCGATACCGGAAGCATATGCAAGAGCGTAGTCCTTAGCTCTGCCTGAGTAGTCCTGATATACAGCGATGAGAGAGGGAACGCCGCGTCCCTGCTGATACTGAGTTCTTACTGTGTGACCGGGGCCCTTGGGAGCTACCATGATAACGTCAACGTTTGCCGCGGGCTTAATGAAGTTGAAGTGAATGTTGAAGCCGTGCGCAAACATCAGAACGTCGCCGTCCTTCATGTGAGGAGCAACCTGCTTGTTGTAAATGTCAGCAGCCAGCTCATCGGGAACCAGCATCATCACAAGGTCGGCAGCCTTAGCGGCATCCTCAACCTCCATCACGCGGAAGTTGGAGTGGGTTGCGGCGAAGTCAGCAGCCTTCTGCCAGTGTCCGCTTCCCTTTCTCAAGCCAACAACTACCTGGCATCCGCTCTCAGCCAAGTTCATGGAATGAGCGTGTCCCTGGCTACCGAAGCCGA
>JAZNES010000143.1:0-2031 GCA_045588755.1 Eubacteriales bacterium
GTAGGGGCTGGCGCCTCGACAGCCCGCAAATATAACATAATCTATCTCCCCGACAAATTCCAATTTATTGGTACTTTATCATAAATGAAAAGCCTTGTTTTTTCTACGTATATCAAAAAATTACAAACTTTATAAAAACGCAAAAAACACTTGATAAATATTTATCAATGTGATATAATGTATAGTATAATAGCATAAAATGTCGTTTTTTAAGAAAACTATTGATTTTTCGAGGAAAAACAGCAAAAAAATTCAAAAAAAACACGTCGGTAAAAAAGAGTTTCGACGTCTTGAAGAAAGAGGGAATTTATGGCAGCAAAAATTACTATAATCGGAGCAGGCAGCGTTGGTGCGACTATCGCCTACACACTTTCTCAGGAGGACATTGCCTCCGAGCTCGTTTTGATAGACATCAACAAGTCGAAGGTCGAGGGAGAAGTTATGGATATTATCCAGGGAACCTGCTTCCGCGATCCTATATCGGTCATATCGGGTGATTACGAGGACGCAAAGGACTCCGATATCGTTATAATCACCTCGGGTGTTGCACGTCAACCCGGTCAGTCGCGTATTGAGCTTGCTCAGACCAATCTCGATATCCTCAAATCTATAACGCCCAAGATAGTAGCGGCTGCTCCCAACGCCATCTACATTCTTGTCAGCAACCCCGTTGATATAATTACATACGCATTTACCAAGATATCGGGCCTCCCCGAAAGACAGATAGTCGGTTCGGGAACGATACTTGACACTGCGCGTCTTCGTTACGCTCTCTCTGCGCACTACGGAGTAGCGCAGAAGAATATTCACGCCTACGTTTTCGGCGAGCACGGCGACAGCTCCTTCATTCCGTGGTCGGGCTCCTTTGTGTCGGGCGTTCACGTTGACGAATACCACGCGCTCATGAACAGCAGAAACAAGGATATCCTTCCTCTTGACAAGGAAAAGATGCTCGAATACGTTCAGAAATCGGGCGGTACTATTATTAAAAAGAAGGGAGCTACCTTCTATGCGGTTTCTGCTGCGGTCTGCAAGATCTGCGGCGTTCTCCTTTCCTCCTCCGATTCAATAACGACGGTATCCTCTATGATGCACGGCGAATATTTCATCAACGACGTATGTCTTAGCACCCTTACTCTTGTCGGACCTAACGGAGTTCACGGAAAGATCCCGATGCACCTCACCGATGACGAGATCAAGAAGCTTCGCGCGAGTGCCGACGCTCTCAAGGAAGTTATACGCAACGTAAAGATATAACCTATTGAAAGGACATAAAAATGATAAAGTACAGTTATTATCCGGGCTGCACTCTCAAAAACAAGGCGGTCGATCTTGACAAGTATGCAAGAGCATCTGCGAGAGTGCTCGGTATAGAGCTTGAAGAAATAGAAGATTGGCAGTGCTGTGGCGGTGTTTATCCCCTCGGAAGTGACGAGATAGCCACAAAGCTTTCCTCTGTCCGCGCTCTTAATGCGGCCAAGGAAAAGGGACAGGAGCTCGTAACTCTCTGCTCGGCGTGCCATCACGTTATAAAGCGTGTCAACGACGATATGAAGAACAATGCCGATATGAGAACGAGGGCAAACAACTATATGAAGCTTGACTCGGTCTATGCGGGTGAAACGAAGGTCCTTCATTTTCTTGAGGTCCTTCGCGACGTCGTCGGATTTGACGAGCTTCGTAAAAAAGTGGTAAATCCCATCGGCAAGAAGATAGGAGCTTATTACGGTTGTCTGCTTCTTCGTCCCGGAAAGGTCATGGCATTTGACGATCCCGAAAACCCGAAAGTGATCGAGGACTTTATCCGCGCTATCGGTGGAGAGCCCGTTATATATCCTTACAGAAACGAATGCTGCGGCGGTTACATATCTCTCAAAGAAAAGGCTATGGCAAAAAGCATGTGCGAGAAGATATCCGACAGCGCTCTTGGCTTTGGCGCGGATATGCTCATAACCGCTTGTCCTCTTTGTATGTATAATCTGAACAAGAGCGAGGCGGGAATCGACGTATATTACTTTACCGAGCTTCTTG
>JAZNES010000144.1:0-2015 GCA_045588755.1 Eubacteriales bacterium
AAGAAAATTTTGAATTTGGTGAAGAATTTTGCTCAGAAAAGGAGTATAACTTTATAGAAGAACTTGAAATACAGGAAAGCTACAACGAGATTGTAAAGAGCATCAAGGCGCTTGATGAAAAGTACAGCACTACCCTGTATCTCATATTCTGTCAGGAAAAGACGGTCAACCAAGTAGCCGAAATGATGGGACTTTCTCCAAAGACGGTATACACAAGACTTGACAGAGGCAAACGACTTTTACTCGACTCACTTAAAGGAGCAGAAATTAATGGATAAAAGAGATTTGGAATTATTCAAGCAGGCAATAAGCGAGGGACTAAGCGAGAAGCTTGATAGTGTTGTGAATAACTGCACCGAGAAGATCGTTTGCTCTGATCGACACGAGCTTGCTATGAGAACGATCGTATATGGTAAAACCGACACCAAACGGACTTGGTCGCCCAGAGTGAGACGCCTTATTGCTATTCTTATAGCCGCGGCGCTCCTGCTTACAAGCTGCGCAGTTATCTTCCGTGATGAGATACGTGAGATAATCAATGAGTTCTTTGTACAGCTGACTTATCCCAATGCGGAAGAGGGTGACGTTATTGAGGAAACATATGAATTTGGTTATTTACCTAACGGATATTATCTTAACGTTGAAAATATAAGACCGATGCGCGTGCAATATGAATTTATAAATGGAAACGGCGATTATATCTGGTTCGAACAACGCGTTTTAGACGGAAGTGGTTTTACTCTTAACAGTGAAAGCGGATACTCTAAAATAGTAGAAATTAAATATTGTGACGTGTATTATAGATATACAGAAGCATATCATTCCTATGTTTGGAATGATGGCAAACACGCATTTAGTTTAAGAACAAATCAAGATATATCAATCCAAGAGATCGAGTTAATGATAAGAGGAATTCAATAAGTAAAAAACGTCTTGAAAAAATTTCAAGACGTCTTTTACTTTTTTTGAAGAATTTTGATGAAAAAAACAGTAATATATATGAGTTTTGTTTCTTTAACTCAAAAAATACTATAAAAGGAGCTTCTTATGAGAAAAATCGCAAAACCACTGGTAGCCGTTTTGTTACTAGCAGTATTATCTATGACGAGCATTACATCATTCGCGAGTGAGCAAACAATATCTCCGCGCCTCTCGCACGCAGACGGTGCAAACTTTTCTTTCGCCGCTACTGCAGAGGGAGGATACATAGACGTTACCTACTATGGATATGACAGCTTTGTACGCGCAGACCTTACCGTAAAGATCGAAAAAAGATTTCTGTTTGTCTTTTGGAATGACGTAATCGAATGGAGTGGATCTTCTACCAAATTGAACGGAGAGTTTTATAACGCGTCTCCTCTACCTCTTGACGGCAGCGCTACGTACAGAGCCACCTTTACACTGACTATTACGGGTAACGACGGCACTGTTGATACAATTCCAATCGAAATTGAAGACAGCTATTAAGCTTTTTGCCATCGCTTACTAAGCGACCAACCTCGGCGCGAAGCAACCGTATTATGAAACGAATATAGTACGGTTGCTTTGTGCAACCTATATTCCCCGATTTCTACAATAAACAACTTGATTTTTGAGCCAAAGAGAATTTTTTTTGGCTTTTTTTCACGCATTTTGTCGAAACACAGGTGCACCCGATTCAAAAGTCGGTGGGTTATTGATAGAATTTTCTTCCGTCTGTGGTAGGAAATGTTATCATTATGATTAGGGACGATTTAGAAATAATCTTAGGCGAGGAATTCAGATTTCTCGCCATCAAAACAAGAGAACGGCTTCACCTCACGCAGAGAGCGATGGGTGACAGACTTCAAATGAGCGAAAGCTCGTATTCGGACATTGAAAGAGGAGTATATAACCCCGGTGCGCTAAGTGCTATATTGCTTCTCAACATGCAGGATGATCCGAATAACTTTCTGAGTACCGTTAATGAAAAATTCAGAAAATGGTATGAAAGAGAGATGACCACTGTATGAAGAATATCACATATGCCGTCGCTG
>JAZNES010000145.1:0-9820 GCA_045588755.1 Eubacteriales bacterium
TCCTTGGCTCACAGAACGACATGGCTACGATCCGACTTGCGGTATTCCTAACGGCAAGAAATTCAAGGCGGCTCAGACCGGTGGACCTTCCGGCGGATGTATCCCCGCATCTCTTATCGATACTCCTATCGATTACGATAACCTTATCGCTATCGGATCGATGATGGGTTCGGGCGGACTTATAGTTATGGACGAGGATACTTGTATGGTTGACCTTGCAAGATTCTTCCTTGACTTTACCGTTGACGAGTCCTGCGGTAAGTGTACCCCTTGCCGTGTAGGTACAAGACGTCTTCTTGAGATACTTGATAAGATCATTGCCGGAAAGGGCGAACTTGAGGATCTTGACAAACTTGAGGAGCTTTCAAACTACATCAAGAGTGCATCTCTTTGCGGACTTGGTCAGACTGCTCCTAACCCCGTTCTTTCTACCTTGCGTTACTTCAGAGATGAGTACGTTGCTCATATCGTAGACAAGAAGTGTCCTGCAGGTGTATGTAAGAGCTTGCTTCAGTTTAAGATCGACGCAGACAAGTGTATCGGATGCGGACTTTGTGCAAAGAACTGTCCTGCAGACGCGATCGCGAGAACCGATTATATCGCTCCCGGTCATAAGCTTGCTTCCTTTGCTATCGATCCCAAGAAGTGTGTTAAGTGTGGAGTTTGTATGGAAAAGTGTAAGCCTCACGCAATTTTTAAAGACTAAGGAAGGTATCGGTGAATATGGAAACTGTAAATATTATAATAAACGGTAGAGAATATGCCGTTCCGAAGGGATCGACGGTTCTCGAAGCAGCAAGAGCTGCAAATATAGATATTCCCACTCTCTGCTACCTCAAAGATATAAATGAGATCGGTGCTTGCCGTCTTTGTCTTGTAGAGGTTTCCGAGGGAGGCAGACCGTTCAGAATGGTAACCGCTTGTGTTTACCCCGTAACTGAGGGAATGGTTGTCATGACGAACACCCCCAAGATCGCAAAGTCAAGAAAGACTAACCTTGAGCTTTTGCTCTCCAACCATGACAGAAAGTGTCTCTCTTGCGTTCGCAGCACTACCTGCGAGCTTCAGAAGCTTTGTCTTGAGTACGGAGTTGACGAAGAGAAGTTCACTGGAGTAAAGAACAGCTATGCTATCGATGCTGCTTCTCCTATCATTCGTGATAACAACAAGTGTATCCTTTGCCGTCGTTGCGTTGATGCTTGTAAGAAGATACAGGGCATCGGCGTAATCGGAGCAAACGACAGAGGATTTGATACACATATTGCAAGCGCATTTGAGGTTCCGCTTGCTGAGACCTCTTGTATCAACTGCGGTCAGTGTATAGTAGCTTGTCCCGTTGGCGCACTTTACGAGCGCGACGATACCGACAAGATCCTTGACGCTATCGCTGATCCTTCTAAGAAGGTATATATCTGTACAGCTCCTTCCGTAAGAGCTCAGATCGGTGAGTGCTTCGGATACGAGCCCGGCACAGACTGTGAGGGTAAGATGGTTGCAGCTCTCAAGGCTCTTGGCTTTGACGGCGTCTACGACATGAATCTTACCGCAGACCTTACCATTATGGAAGAGGCTACCGAGTTCCTCGGAAGAGTAAAGAATGGCGGAGCACTTCCTATGATCACATCCTGTTCACCCGGATGGATCAAGTACTGTGAGCATTACTATCCTGAGTTTACCGAGAATCTTTCTACCTGTAAGTCTCCTCAGCAGATGTTCGGCGCAGTAGTTAAGACCTACTTTGCTGAGAAGGAGGGAATTGATCCTAAGGATATCGTATTCGTATCCGCAATTCCTTGTACTGCTAAGAAGTTTGAGGTAGGCAGACCCGGTCAGGCTGCTGCAGGAGTTGCTGACGTTGACGTAGCTGTTACTACCCGTGAGCTTGGCCGCCTTATCAATAAGGCAGGTATCGACTTCAAGACTCTTGAGGACGAGAAGTTCGACGAGCCCTTCGGAATCGGTTCGAGCGCAGGTGCTATCTTCGGAGCAACCGGAGGAGTTATGGAAGCTGCTCTTCGTACCGCTGCTGAGGTTATCGAGGGCAAGCCTCTCGAGAAACTCGAGTTCAACGAGGTAAGAGGTGTTGAGGGCGTTAAGCTTGCTTCTTACAAGCTTGGTGACATCAATCTTAACGTTGCTGTTGCTTCGGGAACAGCAAACGCAAAGAAGGTTCTCGATGCAGTTAAGGCAGGAGAGCTTGACGTTCAGTTTATCGAGATCATGGCATGTCCGGGCGGTTGTGTAAACGGCGGTGGACAGCCCATTCAGCCCGCAGTCGTTCGTATGAACACAGACCTCCGTGCAGTTCGTGCGGCAGTTCTTTATAACGACGACGCAAAGGCAGATCTCCGTAAGTCTCACGAGAACTCTGCAGTTAAGAAGCTTTATGACGAGTACTTTGGCGAGCCCAACAGCCACAAGGCACACGAGGTTCTCCATACCCACTACATAAAGCGCGGTCTTTAATATTTAATACTAATGGCGCTGTCAAAATGACAGCGCCATTTTTACTATTTCAAAAGGGTGTTCTCGGCTGTGCGCCATAGATCTTTTTGATGCTCGTCATCAAGTATTGCGTAGATCACGTAATTTCCGTAAAGCTTTACCTCGGCATCATCAAGCTTTTTTATCTCCATTGGAGCATAACTCATAATAAAGTTAGTTTGTGTTTTTTCTGTTTCGTCAAGATAATTTTCGACTATTTCATAGAGCCTTTGTGCTGACGCCTCGTTAGGACAATGAAATACTCCTATTTCGTTTATGTCCTCAACCTTTGCCGAATATAATATCGAAAAGTCGTCCTGAAGCCTTGTGTCATCAAAGAAAAATTTTATCTGCTCCTCTCCGTGCTCAAGATATCCGTTATCAATAGGGGCAGTTTCGGAGAGTTTTTCGGTAAGCTCGGCGCAGCTGATATCATTTCTGTAATTGACTTTTTTTGAGCAGGAGCAGAGAAGAAGTAGGAAGGTTAAAATCAAGATAAAATAAAATGTTTTTTTCATAAATTCTCCTAAGCGTAGCCGTGAGTACGGATATATGAAAGTATCTGCCTATATGCTTCTGCCGTAAGGTGACAGCCGTCTCCGACTTGATATTCCATTTTCAAATTATTGTTTTCGTCCTTTAATATCTCGTTTGTCGCAAGATACTTGCAGTTTTCCTCTCCCGCAAGCTCCTCGGTCCAGGAATTTATAGTGTCAATATACCTGTTCAGCTCGAAAAGTGATACCGAATAACTCGACATATTCATATTTTCTGCAACGGGAAAGGCCGATTGAAGAATTATTTTAGTATTTGGAGAGCCTTCTCTTATGGCATTTATGAGCTTTTTATAGCAGGTTTTGTAATATTCCTTGCCTTTGGTTATATTTTGCACGGCACCGTTGAGGCCAAAGGTGATAATAACGTATTCGGGCTTTCGCTTTTGCGCCGCCTCATAGAAGGTCAATTCCTCTCCCGTTTCGGGATAAATTATCCTTTCCTTGTCTATCGATAGCGACATATTCATAGTCCCCGAGGAATTTGCCCATACCTGCTTTGTGTTCTTGCCACCGCTGAGCACGCCGCGACTTTTGAGGTGTGCCGTGGTCGATTCACCGATAAAAATAAAGCTGTCAATATAATCCTGACCTCTGTCCTCAGTCTTTGCAAGGGAGGTGCTGACCTGAGCGGTCTGTTCAAAACCGTTCTGCGCCCCGCACGATATGAGTACGAGTGTAATACATAGGATTATTATTGACAGCTTTATTTTTGATCTCATCAGATATACCTCACTGAAATTTATTTGCAGGAAGGATATCTTGACGCGAAATTTTATGAAAAACGCTTTTTGTAGGACTTGTCGGTGTCGCTTTGCTTTCTATATCTTGCTTTGAAAATTGAAATGATCCCGATTATTATAAAATAAACGATCGAGAAGATCGCAAGTCCAACCACCGTGTTTGAGGGGGTAGGAGAGATCGGAAGCATAAGGCAGATATAGAAGGCTATCGACGAAATAAGGTAATGAATAATAAGTCGCGTGGGTGTGGAAAGCTTTTTGAGGGAGAGTATAAAGTTTGCTATTGAGATAAGCAAGGAGAAGACAAAGAAGAGCAAAACTCTCGCTCCGTCAAGCAAAACAGTGCTTTCATCAACGTTTATGAAGGCGACTATCATAGTATATATAGCGATTATTACGGTAAAAAGCACACAGGCCTTTGAAAAAATTTTCTTGATATTAGTCTTGATATCCATAATTCCTATCCTTTCGGTAGTATTTACTGATAATGTATCATATATGCGTATTTTTTACAAGAGCTTTTTTGTAAATTTTTTGTTAGTGATGAAAGATTTTAATATTGATGTATAAAAAATGAATAATTATAAAAATATTCATTTATTCGGTTGACTTTTCTACAAAAATATAATATAATAAATTAGTATGGGGTATTATGCCCTTAAAATACAATTTTCGATTTACGAAAGGAACTGCAAAGGCAGTTTGGGTTTGAGCCATTATGACGAGAAAAGAGGCAAGAGAAGAGCTGTTTAATCTTCTTTTTGAAACCGATTTCAGAGCTGACGAGAGTGCAGAGCAGATATTTGCCACCTCGACTGAAAACAGAGAGATAAGAGAGGACGACTATATTAGAAGGGCATATTTTGCTATTGCCGAAAAGAAGGAAGAGATAGACGCGATCATCGGAGAGCATGCTCACGGTTGGAAGACGTCAAGACTCGGTAGAGTTTCACGCGCTGTTCTTCGTATAGGCGTTTATGAGCTTATGTGGGAGAAGGATATACCTTCCTCTGTAACCATCAACGAGGCGGTAGAGCTCTCCAAAAAATACGACGACGAGAAGGCCCGTCCCTTTGTAAACGGGGTACTCAATTCGGTTAAGGATAGTCTTAACTCAGACAAATAACTGCAGAATATATGAAAAAGAATTGCTTCGTTGGCTTTGATACGAGTAATTATACCACCTCAGCGGCAGTATGCAACGAGGAGGGAAGGATCATTGCCAATATACGTTTTCCGCTTCCCGTTGCTTCGGGAGAAAAAGGACTTAGACAGTCCGACGCGGTCTTTGCACATATAAAAAATCTGCCACCCGTCTGTGAGGAGCTTCGAGGGGTAGTGACCGATATGAATGTCGTAGGGGTTGGTGTCTCGACAAGACCGAGAAGCGTAGAGGGCTCGTATATGCCTTGTTTTCTTTCGGGTATTGCGGCGGCAAATTCCTTTGCGGCGGGCATCGGCGCGCCTATATGTGAATTTTCTCATCAGGACGGACACGTAATGGCGGCACTCTATTCGTCGGGTGAGGCGGAACGCCTGCTTGGCGGTAGCTTCTTAGCGTTGCATCTTTCGGGAGGCACGACAGAGCTTTTGTTGGCACGTCCTTCCGATGATACGCTCTTTTCTCTTGATCTTATAGGAGAGACCGAGGATATAAGCGCAGGACAACTCATCGACAGAATAGGTGTTATGATGGGACTTTCCTTTCCTTGTGGGAAGGATCTTGAGGCTCTTGCGGGGAGATATGAGGGAAAGCTTACAAAGCCTAAGATAACGGTAAGAGATAAAGAGGACAAGCTCGTATGCAATCTTTCGGGCGTAGAGAATATAGCGACAAGGCTTTATAAGGACGGCGCGTCCCGTGAGCTTGTCGCGGCTACGGTCTTTGATCACGTAGAAAAGACAGTTTCAAAAATGTGTGAGATGGCACTCTCAAAATACGGAAATATGCCGATACTGTTTGCGGGTGGAGTTATGTCTAATAAGCTGATGCGGGCAGAATTTGGCAAAAAATTTGATGCCTGCTTTGCAGAAGCGGAGTTCAGTGCCGATAACGCAAGCGGAATAGCACTTTTGTGCAGATATAAAATGATTTCAAACAACTAAGAGAGGAGAAGGGTATGAACACAGGATTTCTTACCGTTTCGCAATTGAACGGATATATCAAGAATCTTTTTGAGCTTGACGACGTGCTTTGCGGCATAAGTGTCTGCGGTGAGATATCTAACCTGAAATATCACTCCTCGGGACATCTTTATTTTACTCTCAAGGATGAAAATTCTGCCGTTTCGGCAGTTATGTTCAGATACGATCTTTCAAGAATATCCTTCCGTCCCGAAAACGGAATGAGAGTTATCGTGTCGGGTAAGGTGAGCGTTTACGAAAGAAGCGGTCAGTATCAGATATACGTTTCTTATATGAAGCCCGATGGCATAGGTCAGCTCTATATGCAGCTTGAGATGCTTAAAAAGAAGCTTGCCGCAGAGGGACTTTTTGAGCCTTCCCGAAAGAAAAAACTGCCCGAATATCCTCGCCGAATAGGTGTCGTTACCTCTCCGACGGGGGCTGTAATACGGGATATAATAAAGGTCACGGGCAGAAGATATCCGCTTGCAGATATAGTGCTCTTTCCCGTTCACGTTCAGGGAGATGAGGCGATCGGAGAGATATGCGGCGGTATCGAATATTTCAATATTGAGAAAAGCGTTGATCTTCTTATCGTCGGACGCGGTGGCGGCTCGGCAGAGGACTTGTGGGCATTCAACAGTGAGGCAGTCGCAAGGGCTGTCGCATCGTCAAGCCTGCCCGTCATCTCGGCGGTCGGACATCAAAGCGATTTTACACTCTGCGATATGGTCGCCGATTGCAGTGCGGGAACTCCCTCTATGGCGGCAGAGCTTGCCGTTCCCGATTCCTCGCAGATAGAACAAAGGCTTAGTAGCTATCAGACGATAGCGTATAGAAAAATACAGAAGATAATCGACGATAAAAGACTCTTCCTTGACGATCGCTCAAATATTATCGAGCTTTCGTCCCCGAAGAATAAGCTGAAAAATTTAGCTCTTACCCTTGACTCCAACGAGCATAGATTGAGTTCTGTTATCAGATCAAAGGTAAGAGAGAGCGGGCTCTCTCTCGGAGAGCTGGCGTCAAAGCTTGCGGCACTCAATCCGTTGTCGGTTTTGGCGCGAGGCTACGGATTTATACAGACCGACGAGGGCAAGACGGTATGCTCGGTAGAGGATCTAAGTGTCGCTGATGAAGTGAATATAGTTATGTCTGACGGTCACGCAAGGGCGTCGATAAAGGAAATTCATAAGAATTGATTTGTAAGGAGAGTTATTATGGCTGTAAAAAAGCAGGAAAATATAGAATTTGAGGCGGCGATGAAGCGAATAGAGGAAATTGCCGCAAAGCTTGAGGATTCAACTCTTAAACTCGACGACTCGCTCGCGCTTTACGAGGAGGGCGTTTCTCTCGTCGCGGCGTGCAGAAAAAAGCTTGATGAGGCGCAGAGAAAGATAGTTTGCCTTTCTCCCGACGAGAACGGCGAGATCACCGAAAAATTTTTTGACGTTAAGATAGACGCCGAATAAGGAGATTGATGATGGCTGATATAAAAAAACTTCTTGCAGAAGATGCTTCTCTTACCGAAGAGGCACTTAGAGAATTTTTTGCAGATGAGGACGAGGATCTTGCTCTGCTCCTTGATGCCGAAAAATATTCCTTGTTTGCAGGCGGAAAGAGAATAAGACCATTTCTTGTCATTGAATTCTGTAAGCTCTTTGGCGGTAAGGTTGAAAATGCGCTTCCATTGGCGTGCGCTATCGAGATGATACACACCTCCTCGCTCATACACGACGATCTGCCTTGTATGGACGACGACGATCTCAGACGTGGAAGACCTACCAATCACAAGGTCTTTGGATACGCAAACGCCTTGCTTGCAGGCGATGCCTTGCTTATACGCGCTTTTGAAACTCTTTCCTTAGCACCGATATCGGACTTGGCTCTTCGCCGTGCAGTTGCCGCGCTCTCGTCAGCTTCGGGAGATTTCGGTATGATGGGCGGACAGATTATGGATATAAATGAAGGAGAGGACAAGCTTGCACTTGAGAAGCTTCTCAAGCTACATTCGAAAAAGACGGGTGCGCTTATCAGATGCTCAGCTATGCTTGGCTGTATTGCCGCAGAGCTCGATTGGTCAGATGAGAAAACGCAGGCGGCTTGTAAGTATGCAGAGTGCATAGGTCTTGCATTCCAGATAATAGACGATATTCTTGACGTCGTTGGCGACGAGGCACTTTTAGGTAAAGATATAGGCTCTGACAAAGAGCAGGGGAAAACTACGTTTATGAGCTATTACAGTGTTGAGGAAGCCTATAAGTACGCAGAAAAGCTGACGGCTGAGGCAAAGGAAGCCATAAGAGCCTTTGATAATCCCGAGGCTTTGCTTGAGCTTGCCGATTATTTGCTTACGAGAAGCTACTGATTTTTTGGGGGAACAAGTGAATTATATAAAGAATTTTTTTGGAAATTATTTGCTTGTAAGCGCAATATCCGCATGGCTTACTGCACAGCTGATAAAGGTGTTTACGGGAATGTTCAAGGACAAAAAATTTGACGTTTTTACTCTGCTTTTTTCAAACGGTGGTATGCCCAGCTCACACTCTGCGACAGTATGCGCACTTGCGATCTCAAGTGTTATCAAAAACGGTTGGGGCTCCGAGATAACTGCGATAGTATTGGTAATGGCAGCTATCGTTATGATAGACGCTTCGGGTGTTCGCTATGAAACCGGTAAGCAGGCAACTATAATAAACAGGATAGTTAAAGAGATATTCAGCGGTCAGCCCGAAAAGGCGAATACAGGCCTTAAGGAATTGGTCGGACATACGCCCTTTCAGGTCGTAATGGGAGCTCTTCTCGGTATCCTTATCGCCGTAGTATTCAGCTTTATTATGCTTTAACGGAGAATTTATGAGAGTTGATAAATATCTTGCTTTGGCTAAATATACGAAAAGCAGAAAATACGCGCAGGACCTTATAGATGCAGGCGGGATCAAGATCGACGGCATTCTTGTCAAGAAGGCTTCGCAGGAGATAGACCCGACACTTTTTCACGAGGTCGAGATAGAACAGATCTTCAAGTACGTCAGCCGAGGCGGAATGAAGCTTGAAGCGGCACTTGATGCCTTTGGGATAAACGCAAACGGACTCAAGGCACTTGACGTCGGAGCATCTACGGGAGGCTTTACCGATTGCCTTTTGCAAAGGGGAGCGAGAACTGTATTTGCGATAGATTCGGGAATAGGTCAGCTTCACCCCGACCTTCTGAATGATAAAAGAGTTCGTTCGATTGAAAAATTCAATGCCAGAGAGCTTAACGAGGAAATTACCGAGGGCAAGTGCGATATTGCCGTGGCAGACGTTTCGTTTATATCTCAGACCTATCTTATCGAGCAGATAAGCTCGGTGCTCAGACCCGAGGGGATATTCGTCAGTCTTATAAAGCCTCAGTTCGAGGTCGGAGCGTCGGCTCTTGGCAAAAACGGAATAGTTAAAAATTCCGCCTACAGATTTTTAGCCGTAAAAAGAGTACTTGAGTGTGCTCACGGACATGGAATGACTTGCCTTGGACTTATTCTTTCACCCATAACGGGCGGTGACGGAAATAAAGAGTATCTTGCTTGTTTTGTAAATCGCCCGTCCGCGATCCCCAAGATAGACGACAAGCAAATAAAGAAAATAACAAGCGTTTAATATACACGTATTGAGGTGGATATGAAGAACATAGGACTTATTGCAAACTTTAATATCAAAGAGAAGGCAGAGCCTGCTTACAGGGTCGCTCAGAAGCTTTGTGAGTACGACTGCAGAATATTGATACCTTCAAAGTATAAGGACAAAATATTCAGAGCACTCAAGCATTCCTCAAGCTTTGAATATCTGTCGTACGAGGAGATATACGAGCAAGCCGAGATGGTCGTTGTGCTCGGCGGCGACGGCTTTATTCTCGATGCGGCAAGATGGGCAGCT
>JAZNES010000146.1:0-4305 GCA_045588755.1 Eubacteriales bacterium
AGGAGGGGGTTATTATATCCATTTAACTATGCAGGCATATATAATTACTATGGTATTATACCACATATTTTTCCGAAAAGCAAGGGGAAAGAGCTCGATATATTGAAAAATGTTGATAAAAAATCGAAAAAACTATTGACATTGGTATTTTGTAATGGTATAATATATTGCCGCTTAAAATCGGGCTTTATAAAGTGCGCCTATTTGGTGCCGCCTGCTTTAGCGAGACTTATATGAAAGAGAGGTGCTTTTCGTGTTTGCTATTATCGAAACCGGCGGAAAGCAGTACAAGGTTAACGAGGGCGATATCATCTATGTTGAGAAGCTCAACGCTAACGAGGGTGAAACTGTTACATTTGATTGTGTAAAGGCATTGTCGACCGCAGACAAGTTTGAGGTTGGCACTCCTACTGTTGCAGGTGCAACTGTTACGGCTAATGTCATTGCTAACGGCAAGGGCAAGAAGATTTATGTGATCAGATACAAGTCCAAGAAGAACGAGAAGAAGAAGATCGGACACAGACAGCCTTACACCAAGGTTCAGATCGTGTCTATTCAGGGCTGATCATTCTGTAAATGACCAAAGTAGTTTTTTACAGAAGCGGCGGAGTCTTCTACGGCTTCGAGGAATGTGGACACAGCGGGTATGCAGAGGCGGGTAACGACGTTCTGTGCGCTGCTTTGTCTGCAATGAGTATGCTTATCATAAATACTGTTGAGGTTGCTTACGCATCCGACGTTGATTACAGTATTGATGAGGGTGCGACGAGGGTAGTCGTCAGAGCAAAATCTGCGCTTCCCGAATATGAAGAGGACGAAAGAAAGCGTTATGCTATCTCGGGACTCTTCATGTCATACTTTTATCAGCTCAACGATCTCGTGGAGGAATACTACGATTTCCTTGAGGTTGATGTAAAGGATGTTGATTACATCTAAATTTTCTGCGGTACATGAGCCGTACCGACAATTATTATTGAATGGAGGAACTTACAATGTTGAGAATTAGTTTACAGTTCTTTGCTCATAAAAAGGGTGTTGGTTCAACTAAGAACGGACGTGACAGTGAGTCTAAAAGACTTGGTGTTAAGAAGGCCGACGGACAGGCAGTTCTTGCCGGAAACATTATCGTAAGACAGAGAGGTACTGCTATCTGCCCCGGTAATAACGTTGGTATCGGTAAGGACGATACTCTTTTCGCTCTTATTGACGGAAGAGTAAAGTTCGAGCGCAAGAGCAAGGATAAGAAGCAGGTTAGCGTATACGCTGACTAATGTTGTCTTAAAAAACAGAAGGTCGCCATAAAGCGACCTTCTGTTTTTTTGCGTTTTTTATTGCAATTGTAGGGCGGATATGTTAAAATAAAGCTACAACAACTTTACAAGGAGGGGTTTTGATGAAAAAATCCAGACGTATTATATGGGGACTTGTATTTATAGCCGTCGGCGTTATAATCGCGCTCAATGCATTTGAGATCACCGATATAGACATCTTTTTTGACGGTTGGTGGACCTTGTTCATTATAGTTCCTTGTACGGTCTCGCTTTTTACCGAAAGATACGGCAAGACCGAGAATCTTTTTGGTCTGCTCATAGGAATATTCCTTTTGCTTGGATGTCAGGAAATAATAGATTTCTCGATTGGATGGAAAATTTTCGTTCCCGCACTTATCATACTTGCAGGACTCAAACTGATATTCGGCACTTTGTTCACCAAGAAGCACAAGAAGATACCCGATGAGTTGAAAAACGAGGGTGCACGCCTCGACAGCGAATGCGCGATCTTTTCGGGCAAGGACATAAAATTCGACAACCGCATCTTCGAGGGTATGGAGGTATCCACCGTTTTTGGCGGAATAGACGTTGATCTTCGAAACGCGATCATCGAGAAGGACTGTCTGATAAAAGTTTCTGCCATTTTTGGCGGAGTTGATATTCTGTTGCCGCAGAACGTAAACGTAGTAGTGAAATCAAGCTGTATCTTCGGTGGAATATCAAATAAGGCATCGATGAATAAAGGCGAGCACACAATATATATAGAGGGCGCTTGTATATTTGGCGGCGCTGATATAAAATAAAGTTGATATACAATAAAAAGGCTATGCTTCAAAGCACAGCCTTTTTGTCATTTTTATCTCTTGTATTTTCCTGATTTAATAGTTTCGGTAGGCGCGAAAATCTTGCAGGAGTACTTTTTGGAGATCTCATCAAGCTTTGCAGCTACGTATTCGGGCTCAAATTTCTGAATGTAATCTACAGGGCCCTGAGTGTTATATCCGTACTGCATAGCCGCATCGCAATCCTCAAGTGAGCAAACGCCGTCCTCGAAAAGCTTGCAAGCCTCGTTTGCCTGAATGAAGAAGGGAATATCGGGATCGTACTTTCCTGTGTATTTGCTCTCGTCAAGAACGGGACGTCCTGCCTCGGGCCAATCGTAGAAGCCCTTTCCGTTCTTCTTTCCAAGTCGCTTGGCATCAAAGATCGCCTGTGCCGCAGCCGAGGGCAAATATTCGGGAGAAAGATTTTCGTGATAGTAGTCAAGGCAAGCTATCATTACGTCAATTCCGGTATAGTCGGCAAGCTCCATGGGACCCATCTTCTGACCTATCTTTATCATTGAAAGGTCGATGTCAGCAGGATCGAGCTCCTCCTTGTCGAGCATAAATCCGTTGTAGACAAGAGTGGGCGCGAATACTCTGTTGGCGATAAATCCGGGGGTGTCCTTCATAGCAACTATGAGGGTCTTGCCTATCTTGTTTACGTAATCGCAAGCGAACTTCAAGGACTCCTCGGAGGTTTTCTCGCCCTTGATGACCTCAACGAGTCGCATAAGAACAACGGGATTGAAGTAATGCATACCGAAGAGCTTGTCGGGGCAGGAGATAGCCTTGGAAAGCTTGGTTACACTCATTGTGGAGGTATTTGTCGCTATAACTGCATGCTCTTCCTTAGCCGCATCTATTGCAGCAAGAGTTGCAAGCTTTATATCCATGATCTCGGGAACGACCTCTATAATGAAATCAGCACCCTTAACGGTTTCTGCTATTGAGGTGAAGCCCTTGATCTTTCCGTTTTTGATCTCTTCGGTCTTTGCGGCATCGAATTTTCCCTTTGAGGTAAGCTTGTCAAGGCTTGCATATATTCTCGATATGCCGCGATCTACAAATTCCTGCTTGATGTCGCAGATGTTTACGTCATATCCTGTCATAAGAGCCATCTGGGCTATGCCGTGACCCATATCGCCCGCGCCTATTACGGCGACTTTTTTAAGCATTTCGATCTTCATAAAATTCTCCTTTTTGCCAAAAGATTAATACAAGACTATTTTACCATCTAAAAGAATAAAAGTCAATGAAATGGTCATACATATATTTGTCCTTTTTTTACATATATTTGTCTTCATTTTACAAAGTAAGTCTTCACATTTGAATGTAGCGCGACACGTAATCGTAACTTGAAATATGGTGCGCAAGCCATTATTTTCTTGACAAATGCCATTAAAGGATATATAATTTAGGAAAAGGCATATTTTGTGAAAGAAAGCGGTAATGAAGCTTCAGGATTTGGGAATAGATGATCTTTCGGTCAAGGTCCTTCGGGAAATATCCAAGAGATATGAGAGGTTTGGCGTTGCTCTATGCAGTCCGTCTTGGGCATAAGGCGGGCTTTCAAAACTGAAAAAGAATCGATCTGCCTAAAAATCACTAAATCTATGGAAAAAGAGTTCTTTTTGTGTTATAATGAGACGATATCAATTGCATTGAGGGAAAAATATGAGTCAAAATAATAAAAAGAAAAAATGGACCAGATTCAGACATAAAGTTGTCACAAAAATTCTTTATTGCACGCTTGGGGTATATTCCCGCATAAGATACGGGATAAAGATAGAGCGCTTTAAGGAGCAGGAGAAACGCCCCTACGTTATACTATTGAACCATCAGACTGCCTTCGACCAATTCTTCGTGGGGCTAGCCTTCAAGGGACCTGTCTACTACCTTGCATCTGAGGATATTTTCTCAATGGGCTGGGTATCTTCTCTTATCAGATGGCTCGTTGCACCGATACCGATAAAGAAGCAAACGGCAGACGTAAGAGCTGTTATGACCTGTATCCGCGTCGCTAAAGAAGGCGGTACTATCGCAATAGCACCCGAGGGCAATCGTACTTACAGCGGAAGGACCGAGTATATGAGTGCTTCTATCGTTCCGCTTATAAGAAAAATGAATATGCCCATCGCACTCTATCGAATAGAGGGCGGATACGGAGTTCAGCCCAGATGGAGTGACGTGGTCCGCAAGGGAAAGATGAA
>JAZNES010000147.1:0-5179 GCA_045588755.1 Eubacteriales bacterium
GCAGATAATCGACGTAAGCTCCCGCCACGGCAGGAAGGTGGCTATAACGGGCAGAAGTATGCTCAATATAGTCGGTGCCGCCGTCGAGCTCGGGTATATGAAGGTCCCCGAGGGCGTTCTTATCGACGTCAATGAAATGAAACGCTTCAAGCCCTCCGAAATAACGCTCATAACGACGGGAAGCCAGGGCGAGCCTATGTCGGCGCTCTACAGAATGGCTTTTGGCGACCACTCGCAGATAACGCTCGGTCCCTCCGACCTCGTAGTGCTTTCGTCAAGCCCTATCCCCGGCAACGAAAAGCTCGTCGGACGTATCATAAACGAGCTCTCAAAGAACGGCGTCAGCGTCCTTCACGACGCAGTGGTCGAGGTCCACGTTTCCGGACACGCGTGTCAGGAGGAGCTCAAGCTTTTGCAGGCTCTCGTAAAGCCCAAATATTTTATGCCCGTTCACGGAGAATACAGACATCTTGCAGCCAATAGGGAGCTCGCAAGAGATATGGGAATGGACGACAGCCGTATATTCATATCCGATATAGGCAAGGTCCTTGAAATAAACGGCAAGGGCGCAAAATTTGCGGGCACAGTTCCCGCAGGCAAGGTGCTCGTCGACGGATACGGCGTGGGCGACGTCGGAAATATCGTTCTTCGCGACAGACGCCATCTCTCGCAGGACGGACTTATCGTCGTCGTTGCTTCGATAGACAGCCACGCAGGGCTTCTTATTTCGGGACCCGATATAGTTTCAAGAGGCTTCGTTTACGTAAGAGAGGCTGAGGAGCTTATGGAGGAGGTCCGTCAGATAGCGGCGGGCGCGATAAATAAGTGCCTTGAAAAGGGCGGTGCCGACGACAGAATGATGCTCAAGACCGCCGTCAAGGACGCCCTGACAAAATTTCTCTACTCAAAGACCAAGAAAAAGCCTATGGTCCTGCCCGTTATCATGAATCTTTGAACCGATTTTATATTATAAGCGATATTTTTTCGTGTTTTGCGTATTGTTTAGAAATTGTTCATAGATTCTTCAAAAAATAATCACTCAAAGATTGTATAATGATAAGGTTAGTATAGCGTGAGGCAATTCGCCAAAAAGTATCTTGCTCCACGAAAAAACAAATAAAAATATAAAAAGGTGGAAAAATCCTTATGGGAAAGTCAAACAGAATCAGAACTAAAAGAGCAGAGACAGCCGTAAAGGCTCCTGCATATTCTAAAGCAAAGAAAACTACTCCCGCTTGGCTCTACTCGCTTATAGCTATAGTAGTAGCAGCAGTTCTTCTTGTCGGCGTTGTGGCAGGTCTTGTTTCAAAGAACGGACTTGTTATGCGTATGACACCCGCTATCAAGAGCGAAAATTACACCATCAACGGAAATATGCTCAGGTATATGTTCCAGACCGAGTATCAGAACTTCCACAACAGCTATTCCGATACTCTCCAGTATTTCAGCCTTGACACCTCCAAATCCTTGAAGGAGCAGACCTTCGGAGATACCTCCGCAGGCTCGGCACTTGAGACTGCTTACCTTGGTGAGTTCAGCGGAACCTGGTACGACTACTTTATGAACAGCGTGACCGCTCAGGCAAAGGAGATCCTCATATACTGTGAGGAGGCTAAAGCAAGAGGAATCGAGCTTGACGACGATGATTACGCAAACATCGAAAACTCCGTGCTTTCGATAGATTACATGGTTCAGATGTACAATCTTTACTACGGCGGAAGCTACAATCGTGCTTCCTATATCTCTGCTACTTACGGAGAGGGCGTCAAGGAAAAGGATATCCGCAACTTCCTTGAGCTTTCCGCACTCGCTTCAAAATGCGCAGAACAGATAAGCGACGAGCTTATCGATGCTATAACCGATGAAAGAATAACCGCAGAGTATGAGCAGAATAAGCTCGACTACCAGAATACAGATTACAGCTACTATACCATGTCGGTCAAATTCTCCGATCTTGCAAAGGAGCTTATAGAGGGATATGACGGAAGTGCTGCTCTTACAGATGAGCAGACTGCTACCGTTCTCGAAGCTTATAAGTCGAAGATCGCCGAGCTCAAAGAAAAGGCTGCTACCTTTGCGGCTTACACCGACATATCCGAATTTGAAAAGGATATCTTCAACGACATAGCTTCCACTAACTTTGATTCTCTTTACGCTACAGAGGCTCTTGCCGATGCCGACAAGCTCTCCGACGAGGCTCTCGCAGCTGTAAAGACCGCTATGATCACAAAGCTTATGGAGGAGCTTGACGCTGACGCCGAGGCTACCACCGACGATACCGAGAAGGACGACGAAACGTCGACGATCACCGTTTACGGTCAGACAGTTACCGAAAACGCATCCAAGGCTATCTTTAATATCAAATCGAGCCTCTTCAAAACTCTCACCTCAAGCAAGAGCACATATATAGTTGAAAAGGTATATTATAACGAAGCCGACGAGGTGTCCAAATGGGCGTTCGAAGCGGCAAGAGCTGTCGGCGACGTCAAGACCGTCGAGACGGGTGACGGCTCAAACGGCTCTGAGGTGGCAAATACAACAGGAACATTCTCTGTAAGCGTTTATATGCTCAAGAAGCCCGCATACCTTGACGAAGAGGTCGGCAGACGTCTTGCTTATATGACCTTTAACTCCTTGGCTGATGCAAACGCGGCAATAGCGACCTTCAGAGCAGGCGGAGATATCACAGAGGAGGCGTTCCTTAAGGTAGCAGAGGAAAAGAGTGCTACCAACCACAGCTACACCGAGAACTATTTCAAGGGCATCTGGGGCTATGACGATCTTGATAAGTGGCTCTACGATGAGGCTACTACGCCCGGAAGCTACTCTCTTCCCATCCTTATCGAAGAAGCAGCAGACGAGAACAGCTCAGATCTGTACGGCGTATTCTTCTACACAAAGGACGGACAGATCTCCTGGAAGCTTTCGGTAGAGAGCGTTATCTACACAAATGACGCAGAGGCTAAATACGCTGAGCTTTCAGAGAAGTATGCAACTTCTGTAAACGAGAAAGCACTCAACAAAATAGACGCATAAAATATCAAGGGGTGCCGCGCCCATATGCAGCACCCCTTATTTTTACCGATAATACTGATATTGCGAGGTATTTCACATGGTTCTAAATCCAAAACAGACCACAGTAGCATACCGCTGTCCTCATTGCGGAGCAGGAGTGATGAGCGTTGTCGGCTTGTTCGCTTTAAGCGCCGATATGCTCAAGCTCAAATGCGATTGCGGGAAAAGCGAAATGACGGCGGTCTATTCAAAGGACGGCAAGGTAAGATTGAGTGTTCCTTGTATCTTCTGCCCCAAGCCGCACACCTTTACCCTCAATTCCTCTCTTTTCTTTAATAAAGACCTTTTCGTTCTCCCCTGCCCCTATTCAGATATGAATATCGCGATGCTCGGAGACACAAATAACGTAAAGGCAGAACTCGCGAGGACCGAGCTTGAGCTTTTGCAGTTACTCGAGGAAAACGGAATAGACAGTCTTGACGCCTTCAAGGCTAAGGAGGATATCTTCACCGACCCGCAGATATTCGATATCGTTATGTTCGTAATAAACGAGCTTGACGCCGAGGGAAAGATATACTGCAAATGCGAAAGCGGCTCAGAGGGTGATTTTGAGGTCGAGATGCTTGAAGACGGTATCAAGGTATCATGTAAAAGATGCGGAGCTTCAAGACTTATTCCCACAGATACACTTCTCGGTGCGAACGCCTTTTTGAACGCAGACAGCCTGTATTTGGAATAATCCTTCAAAAAATAAAAAAAACTCTTGACAATTTGCAAAGTATATATTATAATACTTATTGTCGCATTTTATGTCAAGTTGAAAAACGGAGGTGCGTATGCTAATTGACGTCAGTCCTTTGCTTCGCGGCGAGGTCAATAAAATAGATATTGACTATATGCTGTCGGCAGAGCGCTTATACGGAGTTGAATTTCCCGAGGAAGCGCACGTCAGAGGTCAATTGACAGACAACGCAGGCTATATGCGCCTTTGTCTTAAAGCCGAATTGCCTTACGTAGGCGAGTGTGCAAGATGTCTTGCTCCCGTAAGAGGAGTTTTCTCTCTTGATTTTGAACGCACCGTCGCCCCCGAAGGAATGCTTACCGACGAACAGATCGAGGATAACGTCGACGAGTACGTCATCTTAAGCGGAAACGAGCTCGACGTTGACGAACAGCTTCGCGAGGAACTCGCTCTTTGCTTCCCTCAAAAGCTTCTTTGCGACGAGGATTGTCCCGGACTTTGTCCGAAATGCGGTAAAATGTTGGCAGACGGACCTTGCGGCTGTCCCGAAAAGGAGATAGACCCAAGACTTGCGGTCCTCAAAACGTTTTTCGATGAAAAAAAATAATTAATTATATAATGTAAGTTGTGTTAACACGCTTCAAGGAGGTGTAGATTATGGCAGTACCAAAGAGAAAAGTATCAAAGGCTCGCAGAGACAAAAGACGTTCAAGCACATGGAAGCTTGCTTTGCCCGGAATGTCCAAGTGCCCCAAATGCGGAGAGTTTGTTTTGAATCACCGTGTATGCAAGGCTTGCGGTTATTATGACGGCAAGGAAGTTGTCAAAGTTGAGAACAACTGATAACGAAAATATTACAGAATAAACGGCATTTAGGTGAACTCTCACGCTTTATGCCGTTTTCTGTTTATTCTGAGGTGTTAAATGACGAATTTTAATTTAAGATCACGAGCTGTGTGGGCAATTCTCTGCCTCCTTGCGCTTCTGTCGCTCCTGCTTGTCTCCTGCGGAAATAACAAATCTCCGCAAGCATCCTCGGAGAGATATGACGCGCCAAATTATTCGGAGCTTGATCTTTCGGAATACGTAAGGCTCGGAGAATACAAGGGGCTTACCGTTGACGCAAGCAAAGACAGCTCGAATGCGCCGATCGCCTTGTGGAATGAGATAATAAAAAGAGCCGAGGTTATAAAATACCCCGACGATGCTATTTTTTATTATACAGACCAAGCTACCCGCCGCTATATGCACTATGCCGAAGAGGGTGGCATGTCCTATAATGAGCTTCTCGACTCGCTCGGCGTAAGCGAAAAGGATATTGAAGAAGAGGCAAAAAGGCTCGTTAAAAACGATATGGTCGCGGCGGCTATAATCAAAGAGGAAAATATTGAGCTCACCGCCGACGAAAAGGAAAAATTTTTC
>JAZNES010000148.1:0-2931 GCA_045588755.1 Eubacteriales bacterium
GCTATCGCGGTCCCCTCGATGTTTGCAACGCAAACTCGACGTTGCTTGCATATGCTCCCTGACAAGGGAAGGCTTTGATATAACTTGTTTCATTTCCTTTGTCTATTCGATAAATCCCAATTTATTGATTTTCTATAATAATATTCTTCCATTCTGTGCCGTCAAAATAAAAGATTCTTTTTGACTTATCTATATATATCGGCTTTTCTTTCAAGGAGGATAGCTTACTTCTTGGCACACGCCGACACACCCTTTTAAGTGCCGATTTCGGAGATATCAAAATTCTTTGAGAAGGGTCAAAATTTTGAGAGCCGCGATACTCTGCAGTCACCTCTTTTCTGCCCCTGCGTAATTTCATCTCACACTTGATTGAAAGAAGCTCGCCGTCAAAGTACCCGACACCGAACTTTATCTCGTAGCGGCGCGCCAAGGTGTCAAAGCGCTTTCTTGGATCGGTATCGGCAATATATTCTTCAAGTATCTTCGGGTAATATTTTTCACAGAACCAATCAAAGCATCTTTGAGCGTATCCCTCATAAAGATCGGTGGCAAATTGAAGATCGAAAAAAAACGGATACTCTGCATAAAACGAGGCAAGCTCTACCCCTTTGTAAAATATCCTTTTCCTAAGCTCTTTATATTCGAACATAAAAAAAACGAGGACTGCGGGAAACGCAGTCCTCTCCTTTCGCAGACTAATAAATTATATAGTCCGCAAAGAAAAATTATTACATCAGCTTATTTCATTGCTCCCTATTGAGAACATCTGCGAAACGGAATCACGAAGCTCGGGATAATCGCAAAGCTCAGGGCTGTGGGAAAGCAATCCCCTTGCGTCCTCAAACGCCTTTTTAAGAAGCCCCGTATCATCGCAAAGCTCTGCAAGCTTGAATCTTATGCCACCGCTTTGCCTTATACGGTCGTCATTTGCGCACCTGACAAAATCTCCCGGTCCTCGCATAGAAAGGTCTTGCTCGGCTATCTCGTATCCGTCGTATATATCCCTCATGATCTTAAGACGCTCTCCCGCCGTGCTTTCCTTCCCGACAGATGAGGAAACGAGAACGCAGTAAGATTTTCTCTGTCCTCTGCCGACTCGGCCTCTGAGCTGGTGAAGCTGAGAAAGTCCGAATCTCTCGGCGTTTTCGACTATCATAAGTGAGGCATTCGGAACGTTGACACCGACCTCGATGACGGTAGTCGAAACGAGGATATCCGTCTTTCCAGCCACAAATTCTGACATCACCCTATCCTTTTCGGCACTCTTCATCTTTCCGTGAACGAATTCGATCTTCATATTCGGGAATCGCTTTTTCAGCTGTTCGGTATAAGGTATTGCCGCCTTCATTTCGGGCTTTTGCACTTTCAAGTTACCCTCAAAGTCTATATCTCCAAGCAAAACGTCGTATTGCTCTTCTTCATCTTCGAGGCTCTCCTCGATAGACGGACAAACGACATATACCTGTCCCCCTGCCTCGACCTGCTTCTCTATAAATCCCTCAAGTCGCTCGCGGTAGCTCTCGTCAACGACGTAGGTGTCGACTCTCTGTCTTCCCGGCGGCATCTGGTCTATTTTTGAAATATCAAGATCGCCGTACATAGCAAGTGCTAAGGAACGAGGAATGGGAGTTGCGCTCATAACGAGCATATGTGCCTCGTTGTTTTTCTCGGAAAGTCTGGCTCTCTGTGCCACACCGAAGCGGTGCTGCTCGTCGGTAACTATGACTCCTGCGCAGGCGAATTCTACACCTTCCGAGATAAGCGCGTGAGTTCCTACTATCACCTGTATCCGTTCCTCGACGTCATCACTCGCAAGCTGTCTGTATATTCTTTTCTTTTCAGATGCACTCGTCGCTCCGCAAAGAAGCTCACATCTGATACCAAGCCTTGAAAAGAGCACCGAAAGGTCGGCGTAATGCTGACGGGCAAGTATCTCGGTAGGTGCCATAAGAGCCGCTTGTCTGCCGTTTTTTACAGCGATATAGATGGCAGCCGCCGCGCATACCGTCTTTCCGCTTCCAACGTCACCGACCACCATTCTGCTCATAGCACTGTCCTTTGCCATATCTCTCCGTATATCGTCGCAGACCCTCTTCTGAGCATCTGTAAGCTCATAAGGAAGGCAGGACAAAAACTCAGAAATGTCGGTATCCTCGCACGCAAAAGCATCTCTCTTTCTGTTTCTCTGCCCTTCGATAGAAAGTCCGAGCGCGAAAAGTAAGAACTCGTCGTATATGAGCCTCTTCTTCGCTTTTGCAAGCGCTATATAATCAGACGGAAAATGTATATTTTTAAGTGCGTATGAAAGGGTGCAGAGATTGTTCTCCTTGCGAAGCTCTTCGGGTAAAATATCAGTGATCGCTCCGTTTGCCGCAGTTTCGGATATTGCGGCACTTATGTCCTTCTTGAGCTGCTTTCGGCTTATCCCCTCGGTCAAGGAGTAGACAGGCATAAGCGGAAGAAGCTCGGCGTTATCCTTTACCTCGTCAAAATCGGGAGATGAGATAAAATACTTGCTTCCCTTTTTCTCTACCTTGCCGTAAAAACGGTATTCAGAACCGCTTTGAAAGGTCGTTTTAAGATAATTCTGATTAAAAAAGGTTATCTCAGCGCTTCCGCTTTCATCATATGCGCGGAATTTGAGCAGCTCCATACCGCGCCTTATCCTATGGATTCTCGGCTCGGTAGCTACGACAAGCATAAGGGCGGATCTTGAACCCGAAAGCTCCGACGCCTCGGCAAGAGTCTTTATGTCAGCTCTGTCCTCGTATCCCCTCGGGTAATGCTCAAGGAGATGACCTATGTTTTCTATACCCATTCGCGAGTAAGCCTCTGCCTTGACCTTTCCGACCCCGCGAAGCTTGCTCACGCTGTCCTTTGATACAAGTCCCATTCGTCTTTCTCCTTTCATTCTTTTCTACAAATATTATA
>JAZNES010000149.1:0-2665 GCA_045588755.1 Eubacteriales bacterium
TGGAAAGTGTGAAAACCTTTTTCCAAAAAGGTTTTCGCGGTTTTCTTAACGCAAACTAAATATTCGATAAATCCCAATTTACTTGTTTGCAATAAAAAACCCGACAGACGTGTCTGTCGGGAGCTTTTTATTTAACAAGCCTTGTTTTTTCAAGGTTTGCGTTTTTATAATATATAAACATAGAAAGACTGCAAACGAGCCAACCCGCAGGGTAGGAGAGAGCAATAGGGACTACGGTATTCGATATGTAGTTTGCCATTATGAAAAGATAGAGCTGACGGAATCCGACGAAGGATACGAGCATTATGAGCATTGGAGCTGTCGAGTTACCTGATCCGCGCAGAGCTCCCGCATATATCTGGTTGACGCAGCAGAGCACGTAGAAGGGGGTGAGCCATCGCAAGAACATCGTGCCGAACCTTACTATCTCGGGCTCCTTATTAAAGAAGAATACAAGGTCGGGCGCAAAGATAAGCACAGGTATCATAAGAATAGCGGTCGAGGCTACTGCCATAAGCATAGAGATATTGACGCCCTTTTTTGCTCTTGGAACGTCGCCATGGCCGAGATTTTGTCCGACAAATGTCGTTGACGCAAGCGAGATCGATTGCATAGGAAGGAATATGAGCTGATCTATTTTAGCGTATGCCGTCCAGCCGCCCATAGCCTCCTTGCCGAAAAAGTTTATATATGACTGCACAAAAATATTTGAGAATGCGGTAATAGCCATCTGAAGCGCGGCAGGGAAGCCCACGCGGATTATCTTCCAGAGCAGATCTGGATATATTTTCAGCTTTTTGATCCGAACCCTTACGCAGTTGTCGCTTTTTATGAGAGTTATAACAACGAGAACCGCCGAAAGCGCCTGAGCTATGATAGTAGCGAGTGCGACTCCGCGAACTCCCATATCAAATACGAGCA
This sequence comes from Eubacteriales bacterium, assembly GCA_045588755.1. Lineage (GTDB taxonomy): Bacteria > Bacillota > Clostridia > Oscillospirales > CAG-272 > HGM12713. Next base: position 922 of record JAZNES010000149.1, read on the forward strand.
CGAGAAGGAGGTCAAGAACGGTATTGGTAATAGCCGATATTGCCAAGAAATAGAAGGGACGTCTTGAGTCACCGACCGATCGCAATATTCCCGAGCCCATATTATATACCATAAGGCCGAGAATTCCGGAAAATATTATCGTAAGGTACTCGGTTGCCTCGTCAACGACCTCGGCCGGAGTTTTCATAAGCTTCAGCATATAGGGAACCATCAGAATACCCACAAAGGTGAGAACGACGCCGAGTATAAAGGTCATAGAAAGGGCGGTGTGGACGGTTCTTGACACGTCCTCCTCCTTTTTTGCGCCGTAATACTGTGAGATAACGACGCCTGCACCTGCTGAGAGACCGACGAAAAAGCCTATAATGAGGTTTATGATAGGACCTACCGTTCCAACGGCCGAAAAGGCTTCGCCACTGACGTAGTTTCCGACCACCCACGTGTCGACCATATTATAGAGCTGCTGCAAAAGATTACCCAGCAGTAAGGGCAAAGCAAAGCCCATGATATGTACAAAAATATTGCCCTCTGTCATATCGACGTCACGTCTGCTTTTTTGAGAAAAACGTCTGATAGCCGTACTCATTTTTTACCTCCTATAGCTTATAAACTAATGGTAGTATAACACCATTTCAGAGATAAGTCAAGGCTTTCAAAAATAAAAAAGGAATATTCTCAAAAGCCTTGACACATATAGCTAAATATGATATTATAGCATTGTATTTGAAGTACTTATTTTGAGGTGAAAATGATGAAAACGTTAAAAGAAAAGGTTAATTCAAACGACGAGATCTGCGGTATGCTCGTGACTCTTGCCGACCCCTCGGTCTGCGAGATGGTGGGATATCTCGGATACGATTTTATATGGGTGGACATGGAGCATAGCTACCTTAGCTGCAAGGACGTATTTATCCACGCAAACGCTGCGAGGGCGACGGGAACCCCTCTGATGGTCAGAGTTCCTCAGCATGATCTGAGCTTCACAAAGAGAATTCTTGAAACGGGCGTTGAGGGCATAATCTTCCCGATGGTACATAGCGCGGCTGAGGCAGAAGAGCTTCTCTCCTACACCCTTTATCCCCCTCGCGGCGACCGAGGATTTGGGCCTCAGAGAGCAATAAGATATTATCTTGACGACGCTAACGAGTACGCTCACGACGGACATCTGAAGCTTTGCCGCTTCATACAGATAGAGCATTTCGGTGCAGTCGATGATATAGAAAAAATAGCGCAGATGCCTTACCTTGACGGCGTTTTCTTTGGCCCTAACGACCTTTCGGCTTCTATAGGAAGAATAGGCGACTTTTACTGTGAGGAAAATATGGCGCTCATCAAGCGCTCCATTGAGGTTCTCAAGAAGCACGGAAAGGCTATCGGTGTAGCACTTGGCGCGGCTGACGAGAAGACACTTAAGTTCTGGCGCGACCTTGGAATCAATATCCTCGTTGCAGGTCAGGACTACGGTATGCTTCAGATGACAGCTCTTGAAAACGTTAAGAGACTCAAAAAGGCTCAGGGAAGAGCTGAGTAAAATAAAGTATTGATAAAGTGTCCGAAAAGTATGACATCTTGTACTTTTCGGACCTTTTTTTGTGCTTTTTGGACAACTTTCGGATAAGTGCTTGACTTGGATTTTTAAGTATGGTATTCTTTTCCCAAGGGAGCAAAAAGCCCCGAAAATTTGTGTTTATTATACACGGAGGATTTATATTATGAAGGAAAGAAATTGGGCTACGAAGGTCTT
>JAZNES010000150.1:0-3413 GCA_045588755.1 Eubacteriales bacterium
CACTGTTGAGACCGCGGGAGCGCTTACCGACACCTTGATCTCTCTCGCTTCGCTGTAATTGCCGTATTCGTCAAATACTACGTACTTGAAGCTGTCTTCTCCAACGAAAGAAGCGTTCGGCTGATATGAAAAGCTACCCGTTGCTGCGTTATCAAGAGTTATTCTGCCGTTTTCAGGGTACTCCACGATCTCAAAGGTCAGCATATCGCCCTCGGGATCGTATGCCGAGAGGACACCGCTTGCCATAACGTCCTTGTAGGTTTCGCACACAAGACTTGTAGCAGGCGCTAAGGTGAGTGTGGGCGAATAGTTTATCTCATCGATCATATTGATGCTGCAGGTTATCTCGTATCCGCTATTGTTGACTCTGAAATCAAAGGAAGCTCTTCTGCCCACTCCCTTTTCATCCTCCTCGTAGGTCATAAGGGCAAGATCGGACGCCTTTATTTTCTGTCCGACCGAAACTCCGTTGCTACCGATATACAATCCGCCGCATACAGTGTCGGGAAGACTCGTTACAGTTATCGAGTCGATCTTCGAGAGATTGAGAGCGCAGGCAAAACGTTCTGCCGAAAAATTCAAAACGTTGCCCTTAATACCCGTCATTATCATGCCGCTTTTCTCGGCAATAACGTCAAGTCCGTACGATACCGCTTGCACCTGCTCACCCGACTGTGAGCCCGGATTTGTTAAATTATGGAGAGACGAGCTGTCGGCTGCCGAGACCGATAGAGCAAAGCTTCCCATTATCACTACCAACGATAGTAAAAGACCAAAAATAAGTTTTATTTTTCTCATAACAACCTCCGATATTTTTCTATGTTTAATTATATTTGAGCAAAAGGCTATGTATTACAAATATTTTTATTGATTTCACAAATTCTTCTTATATTCATAAACAAAAGGTGTTATAATAAAATATAGTTTGATTAGTAGGTGCGTTATGAATTTTAAAATTACCGATGAATATGCGGGAAAGACAGTCCTTTCCTTCCTTAGATCAAAACTGAAAATATCGTCATCGGCTCTCTCGGCGCTGAAACGCGATCCTATCGGAATCATGGTAAACGGAGAGCACGTTACCGTCAGATTTATTCTGAGCGAAGGAGATCTCATTTCGGTTAACGAGACCGATCTGCCCGAGGACGGTAACGAGGCGATCCTTCCCGTAAACATACCTATCAACGTAATCTTTGAAAACGACGATATTATGCTTATCGACAAGCCCCCTCATATGCCCACCCATCCGTCGCACGGTCACGTTGACGATACCCTGGCTAACGCTGTTTCATACATATATAAGGAACGGAACATTCCCTTTGTTTTTCGTCCGATCGGCAGACTTGACCGAAATACAAGCGGTATTTCCCTTATATCTAAGCACTCTATCTCCGCCTCGTATATGTATTACGCAAGGCAAAAATCGCTGATAAGCAAAAAATATATTGCCATACTTGAGGGCAGGCTTGAAAGCGACGGCAGTTACAGGACTACCCAAACCTTTATGAAGAGGCAGGCGGAAAGCATCATCATTCGTTGCGTCAGCGAGCATGAGGATGAAGATTCTTTTATAGCTATCACAAAATGGAGAGTTCTCTACTCAAATGATAAAATAAGCGTTGTTGAGGCTATTCCGATTACCGGGAGAACACATCAGCTTCGAGTTCATTTTGCGCATCTCGGTCACCCGATACTCGGCGACGACGTTTACGGAAAAGAAAGCGAATATATTGACAGACACGCGCTTCACGCGTCTCTCTTATCTCTTCCGATACCTTACGGTGAGAAAGTAACCGAATTTATTTCCCCACCTCCTCCCGATATGATAAGCGCCGCTAAGCGCTTAGGTTGTGACTTGGAAGAGGTATTTCAAAAAAGCTTCAACAAATATTCCTAAAAGGAACCCATATGTTTAACCTAAAAAAAATATTTAAAAATACCGAAGATCCATATCGAATATCCGCAAAGGATTATTCTGAGCTTGATGCTGGAGAGCGAGATCATTGGACACCCGTTAAAGCGAAAAACGAGCGGATACCTAAGTTATGCTACGCCGCCTTTGCGATCTTGGGGCTTTGCGGAATTATTTATCTTATTTCCTGTATCAGCGCCGATTTCGCCGATTTCGTAAATCTGTATCTTGGAACCGCGGCAAGATTTACTCTTGCCAAGATAACGAGTATCCTACCGTTTTCGGTTGCCGAGACGGTAATTATTCTGCTTCCTGTAATAACGTTTTTCGCTATCTGGTATCTTCTCAAATACAGATGCAAGACGCGGCGCGATTCATTCGTATCTATCATTTGTATACTGTCGGTGCTTTCAATCTTTCTCTCGACCTTTGTTTTGTGTCTCGGAACGGGATATAAGTGCTCTACACTTGACAAAAAGTTAGGCCTTGAAGCAGACGCGGTAAGTGTAGATGAGCTTTACGCATCTACCGAGTATCTTACCGAAAGAATTAACGAGCTTACTCCGATGATACGTTTTGGTAAAGACGGTTTTTCAAATATGCCGTATAGCTTCTCCGAAATGAACGAAAAGCTGATCGACGCCTATGATAGCTTTGAAGAGGATCACGATTTTATCATTAACTTTAATAGCCGACTGAAGCCTGTAATGATAAGCGAGGCTATGTCCTACGCTCATATTGGCGGGATTTATTCTTTCTTCACCGGAGAATCCAATATAAACGTGAGCCTGCCCGACTACACTATACCGTACACAGCCGCCCACGAGCTGGCGCATCAGCGCGGTATCTCGCGTGAGGACGAGGCGAACATGATAGCCTTCCTCGTCTGCATCCGTTCCGATGATCCCTATATTCAATACAGCGCTTACGTCAATATGTACGAATACGTAGCAGCGGCGCTTCGTAGGGCAAGCTCCGAAAAATACAAGCAGATATCCTCGAAGCTGAACCTCGCCGTACGCAACGAGCAGGTAGCTTACTCAAACTTTTTCAAGAAATATCAGAAGTCGGTTACAAGCAAGGTTTCGGGTACTGTAAACGACGTCTATCTCAAAACTCAAGGGACAGTGGGCAAAAAAAGCTACGGTATGGTAGTCGATCTTACGGTGGCCTATTTCAAGCGCGAAAATATCATCTCCACACCCTGATTGGAAGAGAAAAATAACAAAAAAGCATCCCACGGAATATACTATCCGTGAGGTGCTTTTTTTGTGCAAAAGAGCGAAATGATTTTAGAATATTTATTCATTTTAATGTCGTAGTGAAGTGAGCATGTCATATAACGACATTATTTTTGAATAAAATTCTTTTTTTATTTGATTTTTGTTAAAAATATATCGTTTTGTTCTTTTTTTATTCGTATTTTCCTATATTTTAACCCTCATATCGAACATTTGCACTTTTGCGTATTTCAAAAATGACGTTTTAATATGGCAGAATT
>JAZNES010000151.1:0-7713 GCA_045588755.1 Eubacteriales bacterium
AAATTTCAGCTTTGATTTCTTTTGAGTAGTTATTAAATATTTGTCCTTTCTTTGCCATAACAAAACACCTCCTATGGTTTCATTATACCATAAGAGGTGTTGTCTTTTTTATTTCTTGTGAACTATTTGGGGTTCACTTCAATTTTGTCGGTCTTTTTTAATTATTTCTTTTCAAAAAGCTCAAGTGCAATCCCCTTGATTTCCTTTACAAAGAATTTAGGCGATATTCCCTTTAAGATCAGCTTGTTATTTTCTCTTACCTCTTTGAGTATAAACCCAAGAACGAAGTTCATAAGGAACATTGTTAAAAACGAAGCAAGAGCCGCGCCGCAAGCTCCCCAATAGGGGATCATCACCGCATTCAATACGCAGTTCATAACCACGCCCGCGAGATTTATCTTCGGCAAGAGCTTTTGCTTTTCTTCAGCCAAGAGCCAAATATTTCGTATCATTCCCATAAAGGCAAAGGCCCTGTACCACGTAATTATCTGCAAGACCGCCACAGACGGAGCATATGCCGCGCCGTAAAGTACTTTTATTATAAGCGGAGCAAAGATGGTAAACACTATGTTTTGCAACAAGGACAAATATGTTATTATACCGTACAGTCTGGATATATTAAGGTTATATTCCGAAGCGTTCTCTTTTTTATTGAGCAATATAAGAGGTCTGAAGGAATCTATTATAGCAATAAAAACGAACTGAGCCACTCCTGCCGCGGTCACCGCCGCAGAGTAAAATCCGTTTTCGGCAGAGCTAACCATCGAAGTCAGCATAATATGGTCTGTGTTATGATAAACCACATTCATCATATTTGCTAAAATATAATGTTTGCTCTTATGGAGCATCGCTTTTGCTCTACCAAAAGAAACGCTGAGCCGTCCCCCGCCCTTTTTGTAATAAGCCACGATCAAAAGCACGCCGACTATCATATATTCAAGCGCGTAAGAAAGAACGAACCAATATATATTCTTCTTCAGAATGAGCAACAAAAGCTTGTATGCCGACACGCAAAAATACGCGATAAGCATTATTATAGACGAATACTTTGAGAGCAGCTTATACTGAAACCAATATTGCATCATCTCAAGAGCCGAGAAGATTATCGAGATGCTGTAAAGCACGCAGACGATTATCGTTTCCCGATCTCCCATATTCACCAGCGACACAAACGCCGAGACACCGAGAATACACAAGAAGCTCGATATGATATTGAATAACATCGACGAGCCCATTATCTCGCCCTCTTTTTCGGGATCCTCTATCAGCTCATAGACGAGTATGGCGTCAAAGCCAAGCCGCATTATCGGCAGTGCAAAGGCAACTATCGAGGCGGCGTAAGTAATAATACCGTAATTGGAAGGTCCGAAATATCTTGCCGATATCATGCCTATCACGAGCTGCAATATAGCCTGAGCTACTTTACAGACTATGATCCATTTGGCATTATTAAAAACCTGTTTTTTTTCCATAAAACGCGTTACTCTCCGAGCGCTTTGCTCTGCTGAACACTGTCGATCGGATCGGGCTCATTCTTAGTGTTCGTGGGTATGAAGGGCAAGGCAAGAATGAAATATATTACATATCCGAACTCTCTTCTCAAGGTCACATTGTAAAAAGGAAGAATGAAGCAAATAACGGCAAGAATCATCGCCATTTGAGCAAAGAGCTTGTTTCCTTCAGCTCGTTTTGATTTTTTATACGCAAACACAAACACAAGCACGAAAAACAACATATACAAAAAGAACCCGATCAATCCCGTTTCAAGGACCAAGAATGCGCCTAAAAACCAATTATAGTGAAGATGCTCATAAGTCTCAAAAAAGGGAGTACGGCACATTTTGAAGGCTGAGGTATCGCAGTTTCCAAGTCCCATTCCAAACATCTTGTCAAAGAAGGTAGGCAAAAACCTTTCAAGAACCGTAGGTATAGCGGAAAATCTTCCCAAATCGTCATGCGTGGCGTAATTCTTTGCTGTGATCAATTCAACAATTACTTCAAAAGTCAAAGTGCCCGCGTCATCAAAGAAAAGGGCCGCCCAAAGAGAGGTTGCTACGTATATCAAAGCAACCGAAAATACCACTATAAGCACCTTTTTCCAAGAAAGTTTCGTTAATATTGCTGACATCACGAGTATTAACGCAAAAAACAGAAAGAACGCCTTCAGCTCAGCGCAAGCCGCAATCATTAGCGCTGCGCCACATTTAAGAAAGCAGGAAAGTACGCTTTCCTTTCTTTCCATACACAGAATTAGCGATTTTGATAATACTATCAGGAAGAGTACTATCGAATAACCGTTGCAACCTCGTTCAACGCCGAAAATTCCGCCAAGAAAGTCCTGCTCGTATCCAAGGAAGAAAAATTGAATAGCGGTAACTAAAACGTTTATCCAAAACATTATGTCCATAAACTTGAAACAGGAAATTGCATCGTCCTCGTCAAAGAACATAGTGTACGCAAAAAAAGCAACGAAATATCTGAGGGTGTTTCTGAGTCCCCACAAAAAATAAAAAATAGATTGAAAATTAAATAAATAAACAATTGCGCAAAGAATAAGCCAGCTGAATATCAGCGCAAAACACGACATCGTCTTTTTGGAAAAAAATATCTTTCTCTCAAAAAGCATTATCGCCAGAACAGATACCCAAGCCATGTCAGCCGTATATTTTACAAAGCTTGGCAACTTAAATACGTCTAAAAGAATGGCGATTATAAAAGGATAAAGGAAAAGATACAGCGTCAACCATTCGGGCAAAGACCTTCTCTTTACGTATATTCTATTGAAATTCCTTTGATTTACCATATAAAAATCTCCTGAATTTATCTTTTTATCTTATACAGAAGCAAAAGATAACAAACAATGTACAAACGCGCGCGAAGAGCGGTCCAGAAAATGCGGAGTGCAAGTCCCTCTCTGCCAAGAGACCCCTTTGTAAAGGAGGCTCTGAGAACGGAATCTGTAAACACCTTTTTGAGCTCTTTGCGCTTCTCTTTCTTCGGCAGATCAGACCTGAGTATTCTCTTCATCCCCGAAAGTGTATAGATGTGATATCTTACGCGAACGCAGTCAACAAGCTGTTTTGGATAATCCATCTGCTGACATTTTTCAAGGCTTGCCTGAAGAAAGGCGTTAGCGCGAAGCTGATGCCCCAGATTGTGTCTTCTTGAAATAGAAGCGACGTTTTGATAATAATAATACAGATTATCTGTAAGCACAGCGGCTGAGGATATATAAGGAAACATTTCGAGCAAAAAGTATGCGTCCTCGGCAAGAAGCTTTTTTTCAGAGCGAAAGATTATTCCCTCCCGATGCATAGCTTCGAGATCAAAAAGACAGCCCCATACGCTGATACTGAGTCCTCTTTCATAGGTGAACAAGCTGTGCAAAAGATCACTTACAACTTCCTCTCCCTCAAAATAAAGCTTATCCGAGGAAACGGGAGCGATCTTGAGAATTCCGTTATCAAAATGGTCAACTCTTCCAAAGAAAACGGCATCGACGTTCATTTCGTCCCGCTTACTTATGCATTTTTCAACCGTCCTCGGATCGAGATAATCGTCGCTGTCAACGAACATTACGTATTTTCCGCGTGCTATCCCAAGGGCAGTATTTCTTGCAAGTCCCACGCCCTCGTTTTCCTTGTGAATAACGACTACTCTATCGTCCTTCTCGGCAAAGCTGTCGCAAATAGCGCCCGAGGAATCGCGCGAGCCGTCGTCAACAAGTATTATATCAATATTTTTATAAGTTTGACCCACAAGGCTGTCAACGCATCGCGCAAGATAACGCTCAACGTTATAGACAGGAACTATGATCGAAACCAATTCGTTCATTTTTACCTCTTTACATTCATAAAAGATTTGCTCTCAGATACTTCTCTATTTCGGCTTTATAAGAATCAAGCTTGAGCTTTACCGAGGAATAGTCTATCTCTCTCGGACAGATCGTCCCGATATCGTCGACCCCGACACCTCTTCTCTCTCTAAGTCCAAGATTATCGCAAACTGTGTCTATTCGCGAATTTCTTGAGACCGAGGAACTGTTACTGTATCTGTCAAAAACCACAAATTTCTTTTCAAAAATAACAGAGAAAGCCGTACCGTGAAATGAGTCTGTACAAACATATGCGGCGTTCCTCAAAATATTGAGAAATCTCACGGGATCAACGTCATAAGGCGTGATATCTCCGAAGCTCTCGTCGCCCTCTACGTATTTATCGAGGTGACGCAAAGTAACTATCTTCTTTCCCGTTTGCTCGGACAGCCTCTTGGCAGCCTCTCTGTGCTCGGGATTGTCACCGAGAAAATAGCAAAAGATATAATCGTCCCATTCGGGTGCAGACAACGGAACGAGCTCGTTCCATTCTTCTTTATTGAAGGCGAAAACGGGGTCCATAAGCACGGGGACATCCCTTCCCGTAAGCTCCTTGACGATCTCAGCACCGCGATTTTCTCGCATACTGATGCTCTCGATATGCTCAAGGTATTCCTTCGTTCTCTTTCTTTGCGCACGGGGAATGTCGTGAACACCGAAGCTTGACGCCCAGGATATCTTTTTGACCTCGTCGGGAACGAACATCAAATTGTAAAAGCCCGAACCGAGCGCGGCGGGCGACCAAAGCTGATCGCTGCAGGTAATGACCTTGTCGTACTTATCGCCGCAAAGCCCTTTGAGCTCCTCATAGCTGCTGTAAAATACCGACAAATGATCGCGAAAATTGCCGTCAAAGCTACGGAACGCCTCATTTCTTATGTCGACGTTCGCCTTGACAGACGGATTTCTTTTGTAGTTTATAGCCCTTTGAAGCTGATAATATCTGTCGTCAATAAAGGTCTTATTAAAAAAGCGCGGAAGGGATTTCAAGTAAAAAGAAAGCGTTCTTTTGTTGTATCTTATTATCTCGTAATCGACGCCTAACTTTTCGAACATCTTAACGGTAGCGAGCGCCTGCAATTTACTTCCGTAATTGCTCTGCTCGTATTTCAGACAAACTCCTAACAAGGTCTTTCTCCTTTAATTTTACTTATTTTTCCGACACAGCGGGGATATTTTTTGGATAATCAAATCTCTTTATAAATAGAATTATATATTTTCAGTTGCTCCTCCCAGGTATGCTTTTGAATAACCGAAAGGGCGTTTTGAGCTTTTTCTCTTACCGCAGAGGCATCTTTGATACACAGCTCTATGGTGTTTTTCAGATTCTCTATGTATTCTTCCTTGCTATTTCCGTCGTACAAGAACGCCGATTTACTGTCAAAAAGCTGGGCGGCGCCGAAGCGTCCCATAGTTATCACGGCAAGGCCGCGTGATGCCGCTTCAAAAAGAACTGCGCCTGACGTTTCTCTTATTGACGGCATTATCAAAACCTCGGAAGAGTCGTATGCTTCATTCATTTTTTCAAAAGGAAGACTTCCACGGAAGATGACCTTGTCGCCAAGATTCAATTTAGCACATTTTTTCTTCAATTTCTTTTCTTCCGGACCGCTTCCTACTATATTACACTCATAATCAAGGTCGCGCGGCAATCTGTCAAGTGCGTCCAAAAGCAAAGAATGTCCTTTTCGATAGTTAAGTCTTCCCGCAACCAAAAACATTCTTTTATTATTTTCTTTTTCAATATTATTGCGTTCAATACAAATCTCGCTTCGGTCTACGGCGGTCTCGAGCATGCAGTCATTTTGGGTGCATCCATCGTCCTTGCGCAAGCCCGCCAAAAATTCTTTTGTTTCTTGATTTACAAAAAGCAACCGCTTACATCTATCAAGTGTGCCGCTTCTTTTATAATAGCCCCGTCTGTACTTGTTCCGTGCTTTTCTAATGAATTCCCAATGTCTTGATCCTTTTGCGTAAGAAGTCAAACCTTTGGGGATATACTCTCCGCCTCCGACGGGACCACAAACGAATTTAATACCCTCTATTGAGCCATAATCTCCTATGCTTCTCCACTCTATGTGAGTGATTTGGTGTATAATGTCTATTTTCTCATTTTCGCAAATCTCTCTTGCAACCTTGAGTGCTCTTTTATGCCAGATATTAGCTCTGCCCGAACATATAGGCCCCTTAAATATCTTTTTATATATTCGGGGAATGTCAACGTAAACTACTCTCATATTGCCAACGTTGTTTTTTGAAAGATATTCCTCGATCTTGACACGTCTATCGGTTTTTGTTATAAGTATAACGTCATTTGTTTTGGTGCTTTCCAAGGCGATGTTCCAGCCGATCTTCTCCTCGCTTCCTGCTTGGGGACATGCGGCACTAGCAATATAAATAATCTTCATAAATACCTCTCCTTTTTCGAGTAAGAATTATCAAAGGTCAAACCTTACAAAATATTCATCACTTTTTTGCGATCTTTTTCTATAATAGAATATACCTTTTGGTAATTAATAGGGGAGCTCATCTTTGCCCCTATATTCATAACAAGGCATTTCTCCTTTGAATCTAATTTATTTTGCGTTGCACGCCTCACAGGTAGAGCAAGCGTCAAGCTGCTCCTTTGTCACCTTTCCGTCGCGAAGATCGCGCACTATCTTGTTTTCATACATTGAATATTTTTTCTTCTTCCAGAAGAAAAGGAACTTGTGCTTTATTACCCAAAGCATCGGCACCCAGATGTATTTGTGCATAGCGGGAGATACCGAGCCTATCATCCAGCAGTTTCTGTCGCAGCAGCGTACCTTCTTGCGCACTTGTTCTGCCTGCTCGCTGTTCCAGAGCTCCTCGAAGCTCTGCTCGTTAAGATTACCCATTATCTCCTTATTCTTAGTGCCGTTACAGGGCATAACGTCGCCGTAGGGGTCAATAAAGAAGGTATCGAAGCTCATATCGCAAGGGAGCAATCTCTTCTGGCTGAATATGTAGTTTATCAGTCCGTGGTTAAAATATGCTCTGAACCATTTTTTCGGGCTGTTCGATTCAAGAAGTCTGTTGATAAGGTCCTCAAAGCTCTGAGCCACCGTAAGTCTGTCGTGAATAATATTGTTAGACTCAACGAAATAGAAGCTGTTGTGAAGCGACGCTGTAGCAAACTCCATTCCAAGCTCATCGGATATGTCGTAAAGAGAAACGAGGTCGGGAGCGTTCTTGTCCTGAACCGTCATTCCGAATCCAACGTCCTTCATTCCCATATCGACAAGGGTCTTAAGGGTGGTGTATCCACGGTTGAAGCCGTCGTCAAGTCCTCTTATCTCATTGTTTGTCTGCTCGAGTCCCTCGATAGAAATGCGTATTCCTACGTTCGGGAACTCACGGCAAAGATCAACTATGCGATCTGTGAAAAATCCGTTAGTCGAAATAACTATTCTGTCGCTCTTCTTGTAGAGCTCTCTTACGATTTCCTTAAGATCGTCGCGAATAAAGGGCTCTCCACCCGTTATGTTTGTAAAATACATCTCGGGGAGCTTTCGTATAGTCTCAATAGAGATCTCCTCCTCGGGCTTCGAGGGCACCTTATATCTGTTGCACATCGTGCATTTCGCGTTACAGCGATAGGTAACTATTACCGTTCCGTTAAGCTTCTTTGCCATTTTTATTTCTCCCATTTATAAAAAATCAAGCCTGCTTCTCAAAAAGCTCTGTATACTGACGTGCGACTGTTGTCCAATTGTATTTTTCAACGACCTCACGGCAAGATACGTTATCGGTATCAGAAGCACCGCTGAGTGCCTTATCTACCATCGAAACGAACTCTTCTTCGTTGTGATAAAGTC
>JAZNES010000152.1:0-2638 GCA_045588755.1 Eubacteriales bacterium
GAACGACATGGCTACGATCCGACTTGATCATAAAAAGGGCAAGCGAGTACGTAAGCTCGGACAACAAGAGCTTTGAGAACGTTATAGGCAAGCTTGAGGAGTCAAGACTTGCTATGGATAAAAAGCTCGCCGAGCTTGAAAAGATGAGAGCCGAGTACGAAAGCTTCAAGGAAAGCTCCGAGAGGCAGATCAGACGTGAGCTTAGCGAGGCAAAGACGACTCTTGAAAAGTCAAAGGAAAAGGCGACCTCTATCGTCGAGAGCGCAAAGCTCTCAAGCGACTATATCCTTTCGCAGATGGACAAGGTCCGCAAGGCAAAGGAGAGCGAGCGTCTTGGCGACGAGCTTGAAGAGGCAAGACGGTCTATAAGAGAGCATCTTCGCGCCAACGAGCATAAATACAATCCCGTTGAGGTACGTAAAAACGATGAAAACTATACCCTACCCAGAAAGCTCAGACGTGGTGACGAGGTGCTTATCGTAAGCCTTGATAAGATAGCCGTCGTTCAAGAAGACCCCGACAGATCGGGAAAGGTTCTCGTTCAGGCGGGAATAATCAAGACCAAGGTTGACATCAAGGATCTTAGGCTCATCGAGAGCAAGGTCGAATTCATAGACGCAAAGACCAAGAAAAAGATCCCCGCTTCCTCCTTTGGCGTTTCGGTAAGCAAGGATTTCAAGGACGAGATAGACCTGCGAGGACTTACGAGCGACGAGGCTTGGACAAAGGTGGACAAGTATCTTGACGAGGCACTTATCGCAGGCTTCCATACCGCAAGACTTATTCACGGCAAGGGAACGGGTGCGCTTAAAGCGGGACTTTGGCAATATTTAAGAACAGACAAGAGGATCTCCTCCTTCCGTATAGGAAAATACGGGGAGGGCGACGGCGGTGTCACGATAGTTGAGTTAAAATAGACAATAAAAAATGTCGATTTATAAAAAAATTTATCTTAAAAGCTATTGGCAAAATGCCGTTTTCGTGGTATAATTATCTTGTAATAATTGAAAATAAAACTTTCGGAGGTTTATAATGAAGGACTCATCATATGCAGAGCTTAGCGTAATCGGTATGAAAGGCTGCGAGGATTTCGTTTCTCGCGTTGACTATTATCTTAAAGAATGGCGCCGTCACGGAGGTGACGAGACCTTCGTCGTTGACGTTGACTGCCCCCGTTTCGGTACAGGTGAAGGTAAAGCAGTGCTTCATCAGTCGCTCAGAGGTCACGACCTTTACATAATATGCGACGTCTTCAACTATGGCGTAACCTATAAAATGTACGGTCAGACCGTTCCTATGAGTCCCGATGACCATTACGCAGATCTCAAGCGTATAATCGCCGCAAACGCAGGAAAGGCTAAAAGAATCTCCGTTATAATGCCTATGCTTTACGAGGGCAGACAGCACAGACGCTCGTCAAGAGAGTCGCTTGACTGCGCGATGATGCTTCAGGAGCTCGTAGCTATGGGCGTTACCAATATAATCACCTTTGACGCTCACGACCCCAGAATACAGAATGCTATTCCCCTTTCGGGATTTGATAACGTCAAGCCCACATATCAGATGATAAAGTCGCTTGTAAGAAACGTTCCCGACGTTTCTATCGACAAGGAGAATCTTATGATAATCTCTCCCGACGAGGGCGCTATGGGCCGTTGTATGTATTATTCCTCGGTCCTTGGTCTTGATATCGGTATGTTCTATAAGCGCCGTAACTACTCGGTAGTCGTAAACGGAAGAAATCCGATAGAGGCTCACGAGTATCTCGGTCAGGATCTTGAGGGCAAGGACGTCATAATCGTGGACGATATGATCTCCTCGGGCGAGTCGCTTATCGACGTAGCCGTTCAGCTCAAGAGCAAGGGTGCAAAGAGAATATTCGCGTTTACGACCTTCGGCCTTTTCACCGACGGTCTTGACAAGTTCGATAAGGCTCACGCAGAAGGAATCTTCGATAAGATATTCACTACCAACCTCGTATACCGCAGACCCGAGCTCTTTGAGAGAGATTGGTACGTTGAGGTAAATATGTGTAAATACGTATCCTATATCATAGATACTCTCAATCACGACGATACCATCAGCGAGCTTCTTAACCCCGTCAAGAGAATCAATGCTCTCGTTGCAAAGCACAAAAAGGGACAGGCTTCGCAGATGAAGATAGAATTCGATAATTGATAATTATCGAAAAAAACGCCGCATTTTTATGCGGCGGTTTTTTCGTATCTGAATATATTATTGATACTTTCAAATTTTGATTTATCGAATAGATAGTTTGCGTAAAAACGGGTCGTCGAAGGCGCCGACCCCTACCGGTTATCTTTATTCTTTATGCGCTGGTTGGGGCTGGCCCCTTCCACAGCCCGAAAATGATAAATGTTTGTTTTCGTCACGGCTACGGATAAATCTTTGTTTTATCCCATTTTGCAAACAGAAATTCGTTGCTTTTGCGGGGCGTCGAGGACGTCGCCCCCTACGAACAAGACAACATTTCCCTGTAAACATTATGTCTGTCTGCAATTTTTATTTCAAATTTGTAGGGGGCGACGTCCTCTGTCAAGAGTAAGATTGTAAACAGTTGTGCAAGAGGATTGTATACACATTTTATGTTCAATCTATATGCATTTGGAAGCCGATC
>JAZNES010000153.1:0-2632 GCA_045588755.1 Eubacteriales bacterium
TCTTCCTAAGACCGCTTGGCCTCCGACTTGTTAATGCCCGTGGTGAGCACGCAAGGGCGGAGCAAGGGCTGCGGGAGCAAATCCAATTGTAAGGAAAGTTTTTGGAAAGTGTGAAAACCTTTTTTCAAAAAGGTTTTCGCAATAATCCCAACACAAACTAACTACTGAAAGGAATATAAAAATGAAAAAATCTGTTTTAAGAAAATACGCCCGTCTTATTGCAGCTGTTGGCGGCAACGTAAAGAAGGGGCAGGACGTTGTTATTACGGCGGGACTTGACCAGCCCGAATTTGTCAAGATGGTAGCCGAGGAGTGCTATGCCCTCGGCGCGCGCTCTGTAACTGTGGACTGGAGCTATCAGCCTCTTACAAAGGTACACTATAAAAAGAGAAGTGTCAAGACTCTCTCGACCGTTGAGGATTGGGAGGTAGAGAAGCTTCGCCATTATACCAAGACCTTGCCCGTCAGAATTTATATTGATTCCGAAGATCCCGACGGACTCAAGGGTGTAAATCAGTCAAAGATATCGAAGGCATCGCAGGCGAGATACAAGATAGTCAAGCCCTTCCGCGATGAGATGGAAAACAAATATCAGTGGTGTATTGCCGCCGTTCCCGGCGCGGCTTGGGCTAAGAAGGTCTTCCCGGGTGAGCCCCGTGGACGCGCGATAGAGAAGCTTTGGGAGGCAATCCTTACTACTGCCCGCGTGGACGACGATCCCGTTGCCGCGTGGGAGGCGCACAACAAGGACCTTTCCGACCGTTGCGCATATCTTAACAGCCTTGGCATAAAGACTCTTGAATACAAATCGGCAAACGGCACAGACCTTCGCGTCGGACTTATCGAGGACGCGGACTTCCTCGGTGGCGCTGAGGCGGCTCTCGGCTCGGGAATAGTATTCAATCCCAATATTCCCTCGGAGGAGGTGTTCACCTCTCCCAAGAGAGGCGAGGCGGAGGGTGTAGTCTACTCATCAAAGCCCCTTTCGTACAGAGGAGAGCTTATCGAGAATTTCTCTTTTAGATTTGAGGGAGGAAAGGTCGTCGAGGTACACGCAGAGAAGGGAGAGGAGCTTCTTCGCGAGATGATATCTATGGACGAGGGCGCGGCATATCTCGGTGAGTGCGCGCTCGTGCCTTACGATAGCCCCATAAGAAATTCTGGAGTTCTTTTCTATAACACTCTCTTTGACGAGAATGCCGCTTGCCATCTTGCCGTTGGCGAGGGCTTTGCGAACACGATAAAGAATTATGACAAATATACTCTTAAGGAGTGTCGCGAGAAGGGAATAAACGAATCTATGATCCACGTTGACTTTATGATAGGCACAGAGGATCTTTCGATCACCGCTATTACCCGCGACGGTAAGAGAGTTCCCGTGTTCGAGAACGGAAACTGGGCGTTTTAATTGAATATACAAAAGGGCGGATTATCCGCCCTTTCTGTATTATACGTGTCTTCCTTTATATTCTGTTGTTAGTATGTTTGCCATTTCCTCGGGGCTTTTCTTACAGCCTTCGCTAAGCCACATCTTTATTATGGCATTAAGCCCATTCCTGAAAAACTCGATATGGTACTTTACGTTGCTGTCGCCGATCTCTATCTCGGCTCTTTTTTTGTCATATATCGATATAAGATAGCGTTCGTCGTAGCAAAGCTTAAAATAAGTCTTGTAGAAAAGCTGATTTTCCTTAATGTGACGAAACATCTGCAAGGCACCCGTATTTTCGTTAAAGTAATCGTAATCGGCGAACAATTGCGAGAATTCATTTTCAAGGCGTGTGCGTACCTTGTCGGCAAGGTCGTAAATGTCGATATAATTTGAATAAAAGGTGCTTCGGTTCAGCCCCGTTTTCTTGCATATATCGCTCACCGTTATTCTGTTAAGCTCGGTGGTCTGCAAAAGCTCTACAAAAACCTTTTCTATCGCATTTATCGAATCTCTTCTGCGTTTGTTGTTCTTCGTGTTCATAAAAGCTCCTTTAATCCAACACTTGTCGGCAAATTGACGGTTGATTATTTCTCTCAAAACAATTATACTATAAGTGTATTAAAAACACAAGTGTTGTTTTATTGAAGGGAGAAATTTATGAAAAAAAGTAATTTTGTAGCATTGATCTTGGGAACGGTAAGCGGAGTTCTTTTCTCACTCGGTATGTGTATGGCTCTTTTACCTGAGTGGGAATCCTTTGATACGGGAGTGATCTTCGGCGCTTTGGGAATAGTTTTTGGAATATTGACCTTTGCGGTTTGGTGCAAGATGGAGGGCAAAAAAATGCCTAAAATCAATATCAAAACATTTTTCGTTATTCTTTTTGCCGTCGTTGCCCTGCTTACTCTCGGCGTTGGAATGTGCCTGTGTCTTGTCTGGGAAAAGATAATTTTCGGTACGCTCATAGGACTTTTGGGAATTATAATGCTTATTTCTTTAATTCCTATTACCAAGGGAGTTAAATGAAAAAGATAGGGCTTTCACAGAGTGCTTTTTTGAGTTTTGTGTTAAATATTTTATGGGCGGCAGCCAACTGCCTTTTTGGATTTTATTACCGTTCATGGTGGTTTATAACGATCGGTGTCTATTATGCCGTTCTTGCCTCTGCCCGTTTTTCCGCTTTGTTGGTAAAACGCAGGG
>JAZNES010000154.1:0-2138 GCA_045588755.1 Eubacteriales bacterium
GGGCAACGCCCTCCCTTTTTAATTTTATTTCTTAGCGTCTATAAGACTCTCACCGAGAATGTAGGCAATCACCACACCGCCTGCAGTAACCGTCGCCGAGATCTGCGCCGATACGCTCTCGGATACGCCAAAAAGTGCCGCAACGGCGCAAATGAAGCCCGCAACGGCAAGCCAGAGCTTGCGGCTCGAAAGCTTCCTTTTCATTTCTTCGCTCATATCATCATTCCTTTCCAAAATCAATATTTAACTTGTCCTCTAATTTCGTAAGCCTTATCTCGTGTTCCGAAAGCCTGTTGAAAAATACCCCGTTTTTCTGTGATTGCTTTTCTATGCACTCCTTTATCTGCTTTACGATGACCTCAAGAGAACAAAGTGTCTTGTTCACCCTAACCACTATATTAAAAACCGCTATAAATGCGGATATAATGGTGAACAATCCCAATAATATTTCCCAAGTCATAGTTTTATCCTTTCTTTGCTGCAACAAAAGTATATCACAGCTCGTTTTCGTATGGCTGACAGCTTTGTGTCAGCTTTCGGGAAAGTAAAAAGAAGTTATTTTTTCATTATTTATGGGATTATATATCCACTTGCGCGCTATTATTTGGTAATATTTATCTATTTATGGTAAATCTCACCACTTATACCATAACTTGTGTCTTGCTTCCACCTCTTTCTTATAGTATAATATTAGTGTCAAAAGGACAAACCTTTTCCAAAATCTATAAGGAGGTATGAATGAGATCAAAATTTAATAAGGCTTTGGCAGTCATTATCTGCGTTGTCACGCTCTTCTCGTGGGGTGCACTCGCCGCAAACGCGGCTGAGCCTGCGATAAACTTTCCGAGCGGAGCTTCAAGTGTGTCGATAACCCTTGACGGACGAAAAGTTCTTGACGGACGAGCCGCAATAATCGATTCGGTCACATACGTCGCCCTTCGCGACTTTTGCGACCTTATGGGTAATTGCGAGATAAGCTGGAACGAACGTACCAAAACGGCAACCGTCAAGAAGGATTCCACAACGATAGTAGCTACTACAGGAGATCTTTACATATATGCAAATGAAAGATGTCTTTATACTGTTACTCCGATAAGGATAATAGATAATAAAATGTTTTTGCCAATAAGACCTATTGCGAAGGCGTTCGGTGTAAACGTCGGTTGGGATAACGCCAGCCGTTCGGTAACACTCGAAAGCACAGGACAAGCTCTTCTTCACGGAAGCAAATTCTACAATGAGGATGACGTTTACTGGTTGTCAAGAATAATCAGTGCAGAATCCAAGGGTGAGCCCCTAAAAGGTCAGATAGCAGTTGGCAACGTGGTTCTGAACCGAGTGAGAAGCAAGAGCTATCCCAATACTATCTACGGTGTGATCTTTGACAAAAAAGGCGGAACACAGTTCTCGCCCGTTTCCTTCGGAACGATATATCAGAAGCCCAGCGCCTCAGCGATCATTGCGGCTAAGATATGTCTTGAAGGATACACTGTTTCAGACAAAATTCTTTTCTTTATGAATCCCAGAATTGCCACGAGCAATTGGATATCAAAAAATCGTCCTTTTGAATTCAGAATAGGAAATCACGATTTCTATTCGTAAAAAATTAAATAGCCCTTCTCCGCTTTTGTGGGAAGGGCTATTTTTATATATCAGTAAATTGGGATTTATCGAATAGATAGATTGTGTTAGGATTATTGTGAAAACCTTTTTGGAAAAAGGTTTTCACTCTTTCGGGAAACTTTCAAACATTTGGTCTTGCTCCCGCAGCCCTTGCTCCGCTCTTCCCCACTCGTCGAAATAAATTCTCCTCCCTTGTCGCCCTTGCTTAATCTCGCACTGCGAGCACTCGGGCTCCAAGCCTCGGGCGGGCATTAACAAATGAGGTGAGGGGTATTTAGAGTGAGGACGTCACAAAAACTTTTGCCAATTTGGTAAAAGTTTTTTGAAGGGGGTGCGGGGGAAAGCTTTTTTCAAAAAAGTTTCCCCCGCAAGAACCCCAAATCAACTACTTTTCGGAGGAATAAATGAAGATACGTTTAGCTGACTACGTGGCAAATTTTCTTGTCGAGCACGGCATCTCCCACTGCTTTACGGTAACGGGAGGAGGAGCTATGCACCTCAACGATGCCCTCGGA
>JAZNES010000155.1:0-5214 GCA_045588755.1 Eubacteriales bacterium
GAAAGCTCGTGCCTCATTTTAACAGCTCCGAAATCATAGAATATTTTAAGAGTATCTCTGATAAATATTACTTTTGGTAATATGATATTATTCCAAAAAAACGCAAAGGAGCGTCTGTTATGAGCAAATGCGAAAAAGAAAAGAAAAAGCTCTCCGAGATAATAAATCATCACCTTGATATTCCCCCCGACGTACTTCCGCACGAAAGTGTGGTAGAGCTGCGAGGAAGGAATTGCGTAAGGATATGCGGCTGTGCCGGAATACTCGTATATACCCCGACACATATAAAGCTCGCTCTTCACAGCTCTTCCCTTTCAATATTTGGCAAACGGCTCGTCTGTTCGTCATATAACAGAAGCGTTGTCGGTGTCGACGGAGTTATAAATTCGATCTGCTTTGAGGACAGGGAGGAAAAATAATGGTAGATATTATTGATTTTATCCTTGGATATGAGCAGATAGTTTTTGACGCGACCTTTGCCGCCGAGGTAATAAACATCTGCATAAACAGCTCTATAATCTGCCACGATCAAAAAAACGACGGCAAATATATGAGCCTTCGCTGTACCTTGCGCAACGCTAAAAAGCTGAAGATGCTCTGCGCGCAAAACGGAATAAGCGTGGTATCGGCAGAAGAAAAGGGGCTTCCCCGACTGCTTGGCAGATACAGAAAAAGATACGGGATATTCGTAGGACTTCTTCTTTGCGCGGTGCTTATATTTCTCTCGGGAAGGTTTATATGGGATATACGGATAGAAGGAGAAAGGAATCTACCCGAAGCCGAGGTCAGACAGATCCTTGAGGTATGCGGCCTTAAGATAGGCAGTAATATAAGCCGACTCAAAACCGACGTGATACAAAACAGAGTTCTTATAGCCTCTGATAAGATCTCTTGGATAGCCATAAACCTTTCGGGGACTGTTGCTCACGTCGAGGTGCGCGAAAGACAGACGGGCAACGGCAGTGTCGATCCCGAGTCGGCAAATCTGGTCGCGATCTGTGACGGACAGATAGAGGTCTTTGAGGAAGTAAGAGGAAATATCATCGTAAAAAAGGGCGATTTTGTCAAGGAGGGCGACCTCTTGGTAGGCGGAATATACGATTCCGAAGCTCAGGGCTTTATATATACATGTGCCAAAGGTAAGGTTATGGCAAGGACCGAGGAAAAACATCACATTGAAATTCCCCTCAAATATGAGAAAAAAGTCGCTACAGGCGAGAGCTTTTGCGAAAAATATTTAATTTTTTTCAATAAATCGATAAAAATTTACTCAAACAGTAGAAAAATGACCTCAACTTGTGATACAATAGATACGGTGGAGTATCTGAAAACAGCCTCGGGTGAAAAAACGCCCTTTGGTATACGGACGGTGCGATATATCGAATATGAATACGTCGAGGCCGAACGGGAGGCTGACGAGGCAGTCGAGCTCGCCCTTGTTGAGCTCCGCAATCTGCTTGATACGCCCGATACCCATCTTCTTTCAAAGGAGTTCAGCTCGAGCTTTACAGATGACAGATATATACTTGACTGCACTGTCAGATGCATTAAAAATATAGCTAAACAGGTCGAGATAAAAATAGAGCGATAGCTTCGTATATTATGAGGTAAAAATGGAACAAAAAACTGTAAAAATAGAAAGCTCTGAGATAACCTCAAGAGTTTTCGGAAGCTATGACATAAACGTAAGAATGATCGAAAAGGCATTCAACGTCCGTGTCTATAACCGTTCTGACGATGACGGTGACGCCGTTATGGTAAACGGAGAGCAAAAGGAGGCTGTCGAAATGGCAGCGAGCTGCGTCAAGCATCTTGCGGATATGGCGAGATATAATGAGATACTCACCGAGCAGCAGGCGACCTACGTGATAGATACCGTGAAGCTTGGCAAGCAGGGCGAGCTCACTATGCTCGACGCGGGCTGTATATGCATCACTTCTCAAGGAAAGCCGATCAAGGCAAAGACAGCGGGACAGAAGCATTACGTTGACGCCATAAATAAAAACACGATAATATTCGGAGTCGGCCCTGCGGGTACGGGAAAAACTTTTCTTGCCGTAGCTATGGCAGTAAAGGCGCTCCGTGACAAGCAGGTATCGAGGATAATTCTTACTCGCCCGGCGATAGAGGCGGGAGAGAAGCTTGGATTTTTGCCGGGTGATCTTCAAAGCAAGATAGATCCCTATCTTCGTCCCCTTTACGATGCCCTCTTTGAAATGATGGGGGCTGAAAACTATCAGCGACATATCGAAAAAGGAACTATTGAGATAGCCCCTCTCGCCTATATGAGAGGACGTACTCTTGACGATAGCTTTATAATTCTCGACGAGGCGCAGAACTCAACTCCCGAGCAGATGAAGATGTTCCTCACCCGACTTGGCTTCAACTCAAAGGCAGTAGTAACGGGAGACCTTACCCAGACAGACCTTCCCTCCAATCAGAAGAGCGGTCTTGCGGAGGCGGTAAAGATACTCGAGGGTGTAGAGGATATAGCTATACATCATTTTACAGATAGGGACGTCGTTCGTCATAAGCTCGTGCAGAGAATAATACAAGCATACGAGAAATACGAAAACGACAGACGTCAGAAAGCAAATGCACCCCATTCAAATCAAAAGAATTCAAAGCAAAAATAAGGAGAAAACAGCTATGGAAAGAAAAACAATGATATATTTCAACAACTCGCAGGACCTTTATGAGATAACCTACTCTCTCAAAATGCTCATTCGCTGTGCCGTCTGCGCAGCTCTCGACTACGAGGGTTATAACAACGATTGCGAGATATCTCTCACTCTTACAGACAACGAGGGTATTCAGGCACTCAATAAGCAGTACAGAAATATAGACGCTCCCACAGACGTGCTCTCCTTCCCTCTCGTTGAATACGAGGCAAGTGAAGAGCCTCCCGTTGACAGCGAGGATAAAAATATGCTCGGAGATATAGTAATATCCCTTGAGCGCGCAAAGGCTCAGGCAGAGGAGCTTGGAAACACCTACGCAAGAGAGGTCGCCTTCCTCACAGTGCATTCGATGCTCCACCTTCTCGGCTACGACCATATGGAAAAGGACGATGAGGAAGAAATGTGCCGCCGTCAGAGAGATATTATGCAGCTTCTCGCATTCTATATTGACTGATAAGGATTAGAAGATATGAAAAAGACAGGATTTATAGCAATAGTCGGTCGCCCGAACGTCGGCAAATCAACTCTTATGAACGCGATCCTCGGAGAAAAGGTCGCTATCGTTTCAAGCAAGCCCCAGACGACAAGAAATAAGATAATAGGTATCTATACCAAGGACGAATCGCAGTACGTTTTCCTCGATACCCCCGGAATACACAAGCCGAAGAACAGTCTTGGAGAATTTATGGTAAAGGCGGCAAACACCTCTATGGCAGATGCTGATGCCGTTATTCTCGTTGTCGACGTATCGAAGGAGATATCGCAGGTAGAGCTCAACGTTATCGATTATCTTAAAAAGACGGGACTTCCCTCAATAATCGCACTCAACAAGACAGACCTCGTTCGTCGCGAGGAGATAGCGCAAACGATTGCGGCTTATTCCGAGAAGCACTCCTTTGATGCCTTCGTGCCGATATGCGCGAAGAACGGAAAGCACGTGGACGAGCTCCTTGAAGAGTGCGACAAGTTCCTCTCCGAGTCGGATTGGTTCTTCCCCGCAGATATGGTCACCGACCAGCCTGAGCGTCAGATAGCCGCCGAGATAATCCGCGAGAAGATACTCCGCACCCTCAACAAAGAGGTCCCCCACGGAACTGCCGTTGTAATTGAAGAATTCAAGGACGAGGGAACACTTGTCCGTATACGTGCCGAGATATTCTGCGAGAAGGCATCTCACAAGGGAATAATCGTCGGCAAGGGCGGAGAATCCCTGAAGCTCATAGGCTCCTATGCCCGTCAGGACCTTGAAAGAATGCTCGGCACGAAGGTCTATCTCAATCTTTGGGTAAAGGTAAAGGAAAATTGGCGCGAGAGCGCAAGAACGGTGACAAACTTCGGATATACCGAGGAATAAAAGCGAAGGGAGAAATTGCGGTGCGCAAAGCCTCTGACGGTCTCGTTATACGTGAATGCCCGACAGGAGAGAGCGATAAGCTTCTGACAGTGCTGACGGCAGACAGCGGTAAGCTTCTGATCAATGCCAAGGGGGTTCGCTCTATACGGAGCAAGAATACGGCTCTTTGCCGTATGTTTACTTACGCTAATTTTGAATATTACGAAAAGAACGGAAGATATTGGCTCGCGCAGGGCTCTGTAAACGATACCTTCTTCGGACTCAATTCCGATATTGAGGGGCTCGCTCTCGCCTCCTACGTAATGGAGCTCACAAATGAGATCTCGGGCGAGGGCGTTGCCGATACCGAGCTTTTGAGAACGGCACTCAATACCCTTTACGCTATTGAGAAAAAGCTGAAGCCGCTCAATCTTATAAAAGGAGCTTTTGAATTTTTTGCCGCGGCTCATTCGGGCTTTGCTCCCGAGCTTTCGGGCTGTGAGGAATGCGGAGAACGCAAGAAAAAGGAGTTATACCTTGACGTTATGAACGGCTCTCTTCTCTGTTCGGACTGTCTCAAAAAGAGATCGCTGTTATATGCAGACGGTATTCCCGAGACCGACGCATATGCGACGAAAAATATACTTTTGCCGCTGACGCAAGAGGTTATGATGGCTATAAGCTACGTCATAAATTCGCCCTTGCAGAAGATATTTTCTTTTAATCTCTCGAACGAGAAGGATATAAACGACCTTTCCCGAGCAGGAGAGATATATCTTCAGAATCACCTCGAACGAGGATTTGAAACACTTAATTTCTACCACTCTATAACTAAAAGATCTATTTGAAAGGAAGTCTTATGGGAATTTGTGAAAAAGCCCTGACAACTCTTGAATTTGATAAAATAAGGCTGATGCTTGCAGACCATTGCCCCACCTCGGGCGCAAAAAAGAAGGCTCTTTCTCTTTGCCCCGCGTCTGATGCCGAGAGCGTAGCCTCAATGCTCAGAAGAACGACCGATGCAAGACGCCTCTCAGACGATAAGGGCTTACCCCCATTCGGCTACGTCGTCGAGATAGGAGATATCTGCGAGCGCGCGCAAAAGGGTGCTGTGCTTACGACAAGAGAGCTTCTTGACGTCGCTTCTCTTCTGCGCTCGGCAAGACTTTTGCTCGATTATATAAAAATGAACAAGCGCTT
>JAZNES010000156.1:0-2006 GCA_045588755.1 Eubacteriales bacterium
CGCATTCATCACATCAGGCATAGTCTCAAAGGGTTTTCTGTTCATAAAAACCTCCTTTCTGGCATAATAGAAAACTCCCGACAGACATCTATCGGGAGTTTTATTTACTGCAAAGCAAATTTTTCTTATCCGTAGGGGAGATCTGCGGTCTCCCGCGAGCGAACGTAGTTCGCACCTTCCGTGTATTAGGTAAATATTCTTGCGAGAAGTGGGTTTGGCTTGCCTTGTTTAAGGGGTGATTTATATAGTTTCAAGAAGCGCGATAAGGGACTCTCCGACCTTTTCGGCAGCTCCGGGCATATAAGAGCAGGTGACCATCTCGTAGCCGCGGTGCTTGAATGCCTTTTCGGTGGGAATGTAGAAATTGAAGCCGTTGGAATATGCGCAGACGAAGGTCATAGGGAACTTCGAGCCCGCCTTTATCTGCATACCCGTATCGTTGAACATCTCGTAGGGTGCGACGGCAAAGGCAACGTCACCGATAGATATTGCCGAGAACTCCATAGGGAGCGTTGCGGGATAGTTTGCCTTTCTCAAAATCGCAAACGCCTCGGTCGCTCCCTGCTCCAAGTTGAGCTTGCGAGACTGCTCGTCGAGAGCCTTCTTAGCCTCTGCCTTCTCGGTGGGATCCTGTGTCGCTTCAAACTTTCTCCAAAGCTCGATGACCTTTTTACATTCCTCGACCTCGCCGTCTCTTGTATGGTCGACGTCTATCTGGAAGACCTTAGCCGTAGCCTTGACCTTGCCCGTGTTTACCTTCTTTACGTCGCGGAGCGCCTCGATGATCTCTCGTCCGAAGAATCTTCCGTAAATATCGGTTCCGGCGAAGGTGTAGAAGGGTGCGGGCGTAGGAGTGGCGGTAAGGTCGCCGCAGGCTCCCATATGGATCGAGAGGTATGCTCCCGTTTCCTTCTCAAAATATTCGCGCGCAGAGCCGGGATAGTCGGCGGAGAGAGTATAGCTCTTACCCTCACAGCCCTTTATTGTATCGGCGTGCGCTGCGAAGTTTGCAAGAATTATATCTTTTTTGCCCTCTCTTACTATCTTAACGAGATAGACGTTGTGATCGGGCTCGGTCTCAAAGCCGTGGATAACAGGGCGGGTACCGTAATCCCAGAGTCTGCCGTCTTTGGTCAGATATCTGCGGCAGAAATTAAAGCTGTAAAGCTCTCTGACAGAGGTATAAAGCTCACACTCGGCAAGATCCGCAATAGCCTCCTTTGCCGCCTCTACGCAGAGAGGCGCGAGGTACTCGGGTGTAAGGCGGTCGGGAGCCGCGTGCGAGTGAGTTGCGTTGAGTACTATATTGGCAGTCGGAATGCCGATCTCTTCCGAAATGACCTTTCTCGTTCCGTCGGCAAGGGGGTTGGGTACGTCGCCGAGATCGAGAGAGTATATAAGGACGGTGCTTCCGTCGCTGTCGCGGAAGGCGGTGCAGGAAGCGTAAACGTCGTCCTTTACCTCCTTGTGATATCTATCTGTTTCAAGGGGATATCCGTAAAGATATGTAGATTCTTCGGGTGTGATGCAGGTCCTGCCGTAGCCTGCGTAAAGCTTGTTTTCAGCCATGATTTTTCCTCCGATTTTTTGAGGCGATTTGCCTCTTTTTCTTGTTTCTCATTTTAACAAAAAAATGCGTAAAAGTCAATACGTTTCGAGATAAAACACGGTATAGCACTTTTTTATAATTGTATAATGATTTATTATGGTTATCAATAATAAATTTGTTCTGCTTTTTCAAATTTTTGTCATCGCGCATCTGAAATAAGAAGGTCAAAAAATTGGGATTTATAGGTGTGTAATGTTTTTTTAGGTAATGTAATTTTGAGGCTCCCTCTGGGAGGGAGCTGGCGCCGGAGGCGACTGAAGGAGAATGCGTTACAATGAAGCAAATTCAGGCTCAACGTCACGCAGGCTCCTTCCACCGCTATCGCGGTCCCCCGTCTCGCTGCGGCTCGGTCACGCTCGGGCTCTGACACCACACCGTGGTGTCATTCACTCCCCTC
>JAZNES010000157.1:0-2204 GCA_045588755.1 Eubacteriales bacterium
AGTGCTTTTTTCTGGTGGGGGATGGTGGATTCGGACCACCGAAGTCAGTGACAACAGATTTACAGTCTGCCCCCTTTGGCCGCTCGGGAAATCCCCCAAAATTCAGGCCTCACTGTTGTAAGACCAATGGAGCTGGTGATCGGAGTCGAACCAACAACCTGCTGATTACAAATCAGCTGCTCTGCCATTGAGCCACACCAGCAGACCCCGTTTTTCAACGGAACGATATAGATTATAACACGAATGTTTGAATTTGTCAATATGTTTTTTTGATTTTTTTGAAATAAATTAAAAATTATTTTATCGACAGCTTTTTCTTGAAAAATCGTATTTCAAAATGATATTCTATAAGCAACAAATTAAAAAAAGAGGTGAAATAAAATGAAATTGAAAATCTTTATTGCGATCCTTTGCCTTGGCGCGATCGTTTTGTCGGGGTGTAGTTTTCTGAGCTCAGACGACTCC
Organism: Eubacteriales bacterium; assembly: GCA_045588755.1. GTDB lineage: Bacteria > Bacillota > Clostridia > Oscillospirales > CAG-272 > HGM12713. Next base: position 466 of record JAZNES010000157.1, read on the forward strand.
GGGGAAGACGGCTCTGATGACAGCAAATATCTTTCTGCCGTGACCTCTCTTGAAGAAAAGCTTGAGAAGCTGAGTGCTGAATATCACGCTTCCGAAAAGGAAAGGGAGGAGAAAATAGAGGAGCTTAAAGAGCAGTTAACAAGTATTTTAGAGGGAGAAGAAGATAAAAACGATCAAAGTGAGGAGCAAGATCCGACAAGTACCGTGCTGCCCGATAAATTCAGTTATACCGTAGGCGAGAAGGGCGCGCTGATAACGGGATATTCGGGAAAGACCGAGACTCTTGTAATTCCGTCATATATAGATGGCGTAAAGGTGTACGGTATCGCCGAAAGTGCCTTTGCTTTTTCCGATATTAAATCGGTTATAGTAAGCGAGGGGGTAGAGTACATAGATTGGTTTGCCTTTTTTAACTCTCCCTTTCTTATAAGCGTGACTATACCCTCAAGTGTGAGCAAAATAGAATATTCCGCATTTGACGGAGCGTCCTCCTCGCTTGTGATATATTGCCATAAGGACTCGTATGCCCACTCATACGCCCAAAGCTACGGTATCGCATACGTGCTGATATAATTAATCCTTGACTCAAATGCAAAAAGGTTGTATAATATAGTGTAACTGTTTTGCATTAAGGAGGGAAGGATATGGAAGAAAAAAAGTTCTCGGTAAGAGACCTTTTGTCAGCCTTTCGGGGAAAAGATACGACTAAACGCTTCTGGATAGTCTTGCTCATATTACTCCCAAGTATAATAGCGATAGTCGTTTTCTTTATATTGTCAAATAACTATTACCGTTCCCCCGAAAAACAGTATGAAATAACGGTATATGATAACTATCAAAATCTCATAGTCTCCGATTCGGGATTTCCCGATCTTGCCTCGGAGGACAGCGCGGTGTCGATCTTTTCTGCCATAACCTTGGACCTTAGCAGACCGTCGGCTCTTCCTGCCTTTATAGATCAGAATGAGTGCATAAGAGCCTACGTTAAGTATATGGATTCCGTTAACGAGTACGTCCTTTATTTTTCGGTTGAGGATAAGATAGGATATCTTTCGCATGGCGGCAACGTTTATCTTATAAGCGAGGAAAATACCGAGAGATTTCTTGGCTCTGTGTATTCTCAAAGCTTTTATGATGCCGCAGTTCCTGCCGTTCTCTATGGAAATGCAGAGGTCGAAATATTGCCCAGAGAGGCTTCGTGGAGCTACAAAAATATCGGCGGAGAATTTCTTAAGACAGACAGACACACCGTTTCAGATGAAAAAGCTTTTTATAATATGTCGGGAGCGATAGATCTTGATTTCGACGTAGATCCCGACGTTTTTAAGGTCATCGTATCTAAAGACGGAGTCGAGCTTTTTTCGGGAGATTACTCTGAATTGTCAGGCTTCGTTTGCGACAAATCGGATATACTTACCGTAGAGGTAAGGGCGGAGTGGATAAAGAAAGAGAACTCAAAATTCTTTGGCAAGATGAATTATATTTTTGACGTATCGATAAGCGAAAAAGCTGAATTTACCATTAGCGGAGAAGAGTTTGCGGTCGATTCTGTCTGTGTTATAAGCTGTACGAATATTATCGATCCCGATAGAATAAAGATCACGAGTATCCCACTTTTGCCAAGCGTCCCCGAGTTTACGATGTCGGGACAAAATGCCATGATCCTTGTTCCTATCGTGAGAAACGTTGAATCCGACGTCTACGATATAAGAATATCCTATGGAGTTTCATATAAGAGC
>JAZNES010000158.1:0-4890 GCA_045588755.1 Eubacteriales bacterium
GACCGTTGGTCGTCCGTTTTTATTTTTTAAGATTAAACGGAAAGAGCGGCAATCCGCTTGAGCCGTAGATAGCGACTCCCTCGTAGCAGGGGCAGTATGCGTATCTGACAGCTTCGATATTCTCGACCGCCTTGCACCTTATACGAATGTCGGTCTTGAGCTCTGTTATTCTTGCCCTCTTGAAAACTCCGTCGGAGTCGGCAACGTATATCTTTACGAAATTGGTATTTCTCGTCGTGAGATACTCCGCACCTTCCACCTTGATTACCGCCTCATTGCCGTTTGCCTCGAATCTGACGGCTATCGGGTTATCGGCAACTATATCCTTGCCGTAGGTGTGCTTGAGAGCCTTGTTTGCAAGGCGGTAGGCTATCGGCTGCTTATCCATCGGATGAATGTCATACGCCGCCCCCTTATCAATGCTCGTAACGAGATAGCTGCGGTCTGCATCATCAGCCGCTCTTTGCTGCTGCTCGCGCAAGGAGGCCCAATTTCCGCCGACCTCGATATTTCCGTCCTCGGTAAGCGCATAGGGGGCAAGCTCAACGGCATAGAAAGGAAGCTCGGGACTATTAAATTCTTTTCTTATTCCCTTCATAAAGAGCCTGTATTTTCTCTCGTAAAGGCGATCCTTTTCCTCTGCGTTCTGCTCGCCCTGATACCAAAGCAAGCCCTTTACTCCAAAGGGCACTACCGTTTCAAACATTGTGTACCAAAGATTTACGTTCGCAAGAGGGTTATGCTTTCCGCGCGGAAAACCGTAGCCCATACATATTCTGTACCATGGCGCGTCTATAAGCGGAACGGGCTCAATGCCCGCCTTTCTGACGATCTCAATCTGTTTTCCTGCGTATTTTGCAAACTCCTCGTCACGTCTGGCATGTGCTGCCTTGTGCGCCGCAAGATATTCCTCGCTGTATGCCGAATACGGCTCGTTAGCTTTCTCTATCTGCTCCTTGACCTCGGCATCCTCTGCGAAGAAATCCTCCTTCATAAATGCCTCTATCTTTCTTCCGCCCCAGTGACACGCGATAATTCCTATCGGAATGTCAAGCTCCTTATTTATCCTCTTTGCAAAATAGTACCCTATTGCGCTGAACCCGAGCACTGAATCCTCGTCGCAGGAGTACCACGCGGGGATCTTCGGCTCCTCGACGAAAAATCCGTATTCATAATGCAAAGCATCGGGATAAGTCCTTTTGGGCACTGTATAAAGACGAATGTCATCATTTCTTGAGCGTTCAGCCTCGTCAAGTCCGCACTCCGTTCTGAAAAGCGGCATTTCCATATTCGACTGACCGCAGGCAAGCCATACGTCGCCGACCGCCACGTTGCGAAGAACGACTTCTTCACCGTCAAGGTCTATATTCATAGTATAGCCTCTGCCGACAGGCACTTCGGGAAGCTCGAGCACCCATTTGCCGTCGTTAGAAATTTCAAGAGAAGCGGTATTTCCCGCAAGCTCTACCGTGACGCGTCCCTTTCCAAATCCGAAGACTCTGACGGGCGCGCCTCGCTGTATTACCATATTACTCGTAAATACTTCTGCAAGCTTCATTATTTTTCCTCATTGATTATTTTTTCTATGAGATCTCCGAGCACTCTCGCGATGTGGAAAAATCCGAAATCGTTGGGGTGTAAGCCCTCGACCGTGCCCCATTCCTGATATTTGTCAAAAAGCTCTGCTCCGTCAAGGAAATAGACGTTTTTATCTCCTGATTCAATAGCCTCGCGGTAGGTGTCGTAAATGACCGCGTGCCGTCCATCTCTGTCACGCTGGCGAGATGCCCTTACGGTAGAGGTCATAAAGATTATCGGGATTTCGGGGTGCGCGTGTCTTACCGCGTCAAAAAAAGGCTTATGGGTACGCTTCAAATGCTCGACGCTTGGCGCGTTGTTGACGTAATCGTAAACAAAAAGACTCATATCAAGGCTCGCGATATAGTCAGCCATCTCCTTCTCGCCTAAATCGTAGCCCGAAAAGCCGAGATTTATGAAATCACGACCCAGTCTGCGCCCTATTATATGGCTCGGGCAGTTGCCCGGACGCGAGGCGCAGCCGCCCTGCGTTATCGAGTGCCCGTAATAGACGATAGGCGCGACCTTCTCATAATCTCTCGCCTCGCCAAGCTTTGCGCTCTCGGAAAGCCCTATATAGAGCTCGGACACGTCGCTGTAAAGCGGAAGATTTATCGTTATCTCTCGCTCCTTTGAGCTGCCGAAGGTAAATACCGACTCATAGCCGTCGGTCATCTTCAATGGGGGAACGAAGGTGTTGTTATAGCACTCCTTTTGACCGTCCTCGCTGACGTACATATCAAAGCTTGCAAGACCTGTCAGGGACGAGTGCGGAAGCCGTAATATGTAAGGCATTTTTGCCCAAATGGCAATATAAGGACTGTCGGTAACGAATCTTACACGACCTCCGCAGGTATTCTTGTGGAGAACTTTAACGCCGTCGCTTACCGTTTCGGCAATCCTCCCCGGCATTCTTCTGAACTGACCGTCCTCGTGAAAGACTCCGTAAATCTTAAAGGGAGCATATTTTGCATCGTAAAATTTTATATCGGGTTTATCTATTTTGGTTTCAACTCTTAAGTTTTTATCAACAACTTCGGGAATATTCATAATCACACCGCCTTTCTGCGTTTATTTTAACACTCTAAAAAGAAAAAGTAAATAGAAAAAGGAAAATAAAAGATCTTTTACAAACAAAATTTTTGATGCTCGCTAAAAGCAGACAGGTTTTGATTCAGCTGGGGATAGCGACGGCAAACAAAAAATTCTTTACATCGGACGAAAAATATAGTATAATATGATCACGGAGGTGATTATATGAATTCTATGATATATAACCCGCTTGAAGAATACGACAGCAAATTCAAGCACCTTCACGCAGAAAAGGCAAACGGATTTTTTGAGGAGCTTGTAAAAAGATCGGGCGTCGATCCCGAAGGAAACAGGCTTACCGTCAAGCAATACGAGGAGGCGCGCGAGGGCGTGTCGAAGCTTAGAAAAAAGCTTAATCTTTGGAGATTTCTCAGAGTCCTTATGATAATCACTCTTATTCTTATCCCTTTGGTGATCCTTAAAACAACGCCAAAGATAAGAAAGCTCCGCAGTGACATCGAGCTTGCCGACAAAAAGGCTGCCGAGCTTCTCGAGCTTGCGCACAAGCAGATGGCACCCCTTAACGCTCTTTTTACCGACAGAGATGCACTCGACCTCATAGAAAAAACGATCCCGCTTATCTCATTTGCTCCCTGCTTCTCGGCAAAGCAAGAGGAAAATATGCGCACCAACTTTGATTTTTGTCCAAGCGAGAGCATTGAGCAATCGACCTCCGACGTCCTTGCGGGAAGCTATAACGAGAATCCATTCGTTTTTGAGAATAAGCTTATACACCGTATGGGGCTTGAGACCTATCACGGATACAAGACGATACACTGGACCGAGAGATACCGCGGAAGTGACGGAAAGATGCACACAAGGACCCGTTCGCAGACCCTTCACGCAACGGTCACAAAGCCCAAGCCCTTCTACTCGACGCAGGTCGTTCTCAACTACTGCGCGCAGGGCGGACCCGAGCTTTGCTTTACGAGAGATGCTACCCACCTTGATCGAAAGGACGACAAGGAGATACAGAGATACGTAAAGAAGGGCGAGAAAAAGCTCAAAAAGAAGACCGACGAGGCTATCAAGGACAATTCCGACTTTATGAGTATGTCTAACACCGATTTCGAGGTGCTTTTCGATGCCCTTGACAGAACCAACGAGGTCCAATTCAGAACACTATTTACTCCGCTTGCTCAGACCAATATGGTCGATCTTATCCGTTCAAAGGTAGGCTACGGCGACGACTTTAATTTTATAAAACAAAATCGAACCAATAAGATAATCTCAAAGCATAGCCAGGGCAGAGCGATAAATCTGAGTCCTGCGTCCTATTTTTCTTATTCCTTTGACGTTATCAAGCAGAATTTCACCTCGAAGAATGAGGAATTTTTCAAGGCGACCTATTTCGATCTCGCTCCCCTTCTTGCAATCCCGATGTATCAAGAACGACCCGTTCACTCGCTCGATCCGATTCCCGATTTCTCGCGTCTTTATTCAAGCAAGGAATGCGAGGCGCTTGCGAACAAGGTCGATATAAAGCTTATAGCTCACCCGAGAACGAGAACGCGCGCTATTCTCAAGGCGTCATACCAAGCCTCTGTGGGCTCGGCAGACAAGATAAACGTCAGAGCGTATTCCTATGACGTCGAGAGCAGAATAGATATTATCCCTATGCTCGGTGGCGACGGACGTATGCACGGCGTCGCTGTTCCGTGGGACGAATACATACCGCTTGAAGAATCCAAAAGCTTCCTCATCGCCGATGCCTCTTTCGCACAAGGCAAGAACATCATGGCAACGAGAAATAATTTGTGTATTTTTAATTAAATTGGTATTTATCGAATAGATAGATTGTGTTAGGATTATTGCGAAAACCTTTTTGAAAAAAGGTTTTCACACTTTCCAAAAACTTTCAAACATTTGGTCTTGCTCACGCAGCCCTTGCTCCGCCCTTACGTGCTCACCACGGGCACGAAAAGATAAAGTAAAGAAAGAAGACGGCAGATAAATTTATCGAATTTCAAATTTTGATTTATCGAACGGTTTGCATTTTTCTTTTTGTAGGGGCGACCATTGGTCGTCCGTATATTTACTTTGTGCTATTGTCGCGGACGTGCAATGCACGCCCCTACAATCGTTTAATAAAATCGTTCGTTTATCCTTCTACGTGTCTGACCGATAAATCCCAATTTGTTGACTTTCAAAATTGATTGTTGACAATCGGTGCAAAGAGTGGTAATATAAGCTTACAGAAATATTGATCTGAAAGGAACG
>JAZNES010000159.1:0-2343 GCA_045588755.1 Eubacteriales bacterium
GGGAAGACATATTTTCGGCTTCGGTGCATCGATCACAGACTCCGAGGGCTTTACGGCTATGATAGTCGGACTCCTTTCGGGCTCGCTTACCTCGACTCCCGCTTTCTCGGCGGCAAAGGCGACGGCAGCGGCTGAGCACGAGGCTCTCGTATCGGTCGGTCACGGTATCGCGTATATCTTCGGTGTTATCGGTGTCGTTCTTTTTGTTCAGCTTATCCCGAAGCTCACAAAGGCTAATATGGATGTTGAGAGGGCAAAGATAGCGATATCAGAAACGGGTGAGGCTAAAAAGAGCTTCGCGGGCAAGCTTCTTCATCTTGATCCTCACGGATTTGGCGTTTTCGCACTTGCGGCTGTCTGCGGATATCTCGTCGGACAGATAAAGATACCTCTTTCGGCAGAGGGCCTTAGCGGTACTTGCTTCTCGCTCACCACAACGGGCGGCTGCTTGCTTGTATCACTTGTTTTCGGTCACTTCGGAAAAATAGGCAGACTTTCTATTATGCCCGATACTCATACTCTCAAGCTCTTCAGAGAGCTTGGACTTGTGCTCTTCCTCGTTGGAGCGGGTATCCCAGGCGGTGCGGAATTCGTTGAGAACTTTGACGTTATGTACTTCGTTTACGGCGCGTTTATGACGATAGTTCCTATGATAGTAGGATATCTCTTCGCAAAATACGTCCTCAAGCTCAGCCTTCTCAACAACCTCGGCTCGCTTACGGGCGGTATGACCTCGACTCCCGCGCTCGGTACACTTATCGGCACAGCGGGAACGGAGGACGTTGCGGCGGCTTATGCTGCTACCTATCCGATAGCGCTTATCGCTGTCGTTCTTGCTTCGCAGTTCCTTATAATACTCTTCTAAAAGGAGAAGAAAAATGAGAGAAATTAACGTACAAAATATAACAGACGTTGTCGAAAGACTCTGTATTGACGCAAATACTCATCTGCCATCCGACGTAAAATGCGCGATAAGAAATTGCCGCGCTTGCGAGGACGGAGAGATAGCAAAGGGAGTTCTTGACAACATTATAGAAAACTTTGAGATCGCCGACAACGAGAATGTTCCGATATGTCAGGATACGGGAATGGCTTGCGTATTCCTTGAGATCGGTCAGGACGTGCATCTTGTCGGGGGCGACCTTACAGACGCGATAAACGAGGGAGTTCGCCGCGGATATACGAACGGCTATCTTCGTAAGTCTGTCGTAAAGGATCCCGTGCGTCGCGGAAATACCGGCGATAATACGCCCGCTATGATATACACCGAGATCGTTCCCGGTGAAAACGTCAAGATCACGGTAGGCCCCAAGGGCTTCGGAAGCGAGAATATGAGCGCTATCCGTATGTTCAAGCCCTCGCATGGCATTGAAGGTATAAAGGATTTCATTATTGAAACCGTTGAGAACGCAGGGCCTAATCCCTGTCCTCCTATGGTCGTAGGTGTCGGTATCGGCGGAACGTTCGATAAGGCGGCGCTCCTCGCAAAGAAGGCGCTTATGCGTCCTATCGACTCCGAGAACCCCGATCCTTATTATGCAGACCTTGAGCGTGAGATGCTTGAGAAGATAAATCAGCTCGGTATCGGCCCTCAGGGCTTTGGCGGACGTACGACTGCTATCGGACTGAATATAGAAACCCTTCCTACACATATTGCGGGTATGCCCTGTGCTATCAATATAAACTGTCACGTTACCCGTCACAAAACGGAGGTGCTCTGATATGGCAAGAAAGATAAATCTTCCTCTTACCGAGGAGCTTGCAAGAACCCTTCACGCAGGTGATGAGGTCCTTCTTACAGGTACTATATATACCTCGCGCGACGCGGGACATAAAAGAATGTGCGAGGCCCTCGCTCGCGGCGAGGAGCTCCCCTTTGATCCCACAGACGCAACTATCTATTACGTCGGACCTACTCCGGCCCGTCCCGGTCAGGTAATTGGCTCGGCTGGTCCTACCACAAGCGGACGTATGGACGCCTACGCTCCTACGATGATGTCGGTCGGGGCCAGAGGCATGATAGGTAAGGGAGCAAGACTTCCCGAGGTCGTTGACGCTATGAAGAAGTATAGCGGCGTTTATTTCGGTGCTATCGGCGGAGCGGGTGCGCTTCTTGCCAAGAGCATAAAGAAGGCAAAGCTCGTGGCTTACGAGGACCTCGGCGCTGAGGCGCTTCGCGAGCTCTACGTTGAGGATATGCCCCTTGTCGTTATTATCGACAGCGAGGGCAGAAACCTTTACGAAGAGGGCAGAGCCGCTTATCTTGCTAAAAAGAAATAATTAAGCAGAACAATATAGGGTGGCATAAGCCACCCTTTTGTTATATAAATTGGGATTTATCGG
>JAZNES010000160.1:0-3514 GCA_045588755.1 Eubacteriales bacterium
CAAGAATATACGCTTCACCTCTGTCCTTACCTACAAGGACCCCAACAAAAAATAAAAACCGTACAAGGTCGGCTATCTCAGCCGACCTTGATTTTATTTAACAATAACTATTTACAAACCGCAATAATTATGTTAATATATATTATATATAATCTTTTTTCGGAGGTCGTATGCAGATAATAAAATTCCGCGTCGGCGATACTATTGAGCTTAAAAAGCCTCATCCATGTCAAAACAAGCTCTTTCGAGTACTCAGAGTAGGAAGCGACATACGTATTCTTTGCCTTGAATGCGGCAGAGATATGACTATCGAAAGAACCAAGCTTGAAAAGGCGACCAAAAAGATAATCTCAAGCGAGGACGACTCGCAATAAATCACTAAAACAGATCAACGTATACGGAGGACGATAATGTTTTACTATATCAGCGGAAAGCTTGCAAAGCTTGACCTCTTTTATGCCGTGGTAGATGCGGGCGGCGTGGGATTCAAGCTGACGATATCACAGTCAACATACTCAAAGCTTGCTAAAAGCTCGGGCGGCGATGCTGCTTTGGTGAAATTATATACCTACATGGCAGTACGCGAGGACGGAACGGAGCTCTTTGGATTTTACAGCGAGGAGGAGCTTGAAGCCTTCAAGCTGCTTATAACCGTTTCGGGAGTCGGTCCGAAGGCTGCTATATCGGTGCTCTCTACCCTTACCCCCGAAAAGCTCACCCTTGCCGTATGCTCCGAGGACAGAAAGTCTATCTCGCAGGCAAACGGAATAGGTGCAAAGACAGCGGCACGTATAATTCTTGAGCTCAAGGACAAGCTCAAATCGAGTGCGATCTCACTGTCGGGCGAGACTGACGGAAACGTTGTCGACACCTTGTCGCCTGCCGCATCAAGCTCGTCAAAGCTCTCCGACGCTCAGGACGCACTTACGGTCCTCGGATATTCGAGAAGCGAGGCTCTCAAGGCTCTTCAGGGCATAGATACCTCTTCGCTTGACGTTGACGACATAATAAGACTTGCTCTCAAAAAGCTGATGAAATAATCCTTTAGGAAAGGAGCTTGAATATGAATAACGGATTTAACGAAGAAATGGAAATGGACTTTGAAAGCCGAATACTTTCAACCTCATATATAAGAGAAGATACCGACGTTGAGACCTCTCTGCGCCCAAAGACCCTTTCGGAATATATCGGTCAGGAAAAGGCAAAGGAGAACCTTAAGGTCTGTATCGACGCGGCAAAGATGCGCTCGGAAAGCCTTGACCACGTTCTGCTTTACGGCCCTCCCGGTCTTGGAAAAACGACACTTTCAAACATAATCGCATCCGAAATGGGTGTCAATATAAGAATAACCTCGGGGCCCGCTATTGAAAAGCAGGGCGACCTTGCCGCACTTCTCACCAATCTCGGCGAGGGTGACGTGCTCTTTATCGACGAGATACACCGTCTTTCGAGATCTATCGAGGAGATACTTTATCCCGCGATGGAGGACAATGCTCTGGACATAATCATAGGCAAAGGTCCTGCGGCGCGCAGTATAAGAATAGATCTGCCGAAGTTTACCCTTATCGGTGCTACCACCCGCGCAGGACAGCTCTCTACTCCTTTGAGAGATAGGTTTGGCGTCGTACTTAAGCTTGAACTCTATACCCCCGAGGAGCTTGCTACCATAGTAAAAAGAAGCGCAGGTATTCTTGGTTACGACATCACCGAGGACGGCGCTTATGAGATAGCATCACGTTCGCGCGGCACACCGAGAATTGCCAACCGTCTTTTGAAGCGCGTACGTGATTACGCGCAGGTAGGAGGCAAGGCATCTATTGATGCCGAGATTGCAAATTACGCGCTCGGAAAGCTTGAGATAGATGCACTGGGACTTGATAATACCGACCGCAGAATGCTCAAGACTATTATCAAATTCTACGACGGAGGTCCCGTTGGACTTGAGACCCTTGCAGCGACAGTCGGTGAGGAGGCAGTCACCCTTGAGGACGTATACGAGCCTTATCTTATGCAGATAGGATACCTCAGCCGCACTCCCCGAGGAAGATGCGTAACAAGGCTTGCCTACGAGCATCTCGGTATTCCATATAATGAAAAGAACAAAGCAACTGTGCAGCTTGATATGTTTTCAAGTGAGCAGTAAGTGAAAATTACTCCGCAGCAAACACAACGTTTTATCTTGCCCAATCATTAAGGAGGATACTATGAAAATAACAAGAACTGTTGCGCTAACATTTCTTATTCTGATATTTATTGTTGCCCTGTTAACTGCTTGTTCCAAATCATCGCAAACGATAATATGGGACGGCACGATTGCCGAGACTTTTTCGGCTGGAAACGGACAAAAGGATACCCCGTTTGAGATATCCACACCCGCTGAACTTGCATTTCTTGCAAAATCCGTAAACGAAGGAAACGACTACAAAGGACAGTTTTTTATCCTCAAAAATGACCTTGACCTTGCAAGTCTAAACTGGACACCTATTGGAAACGGAATTCACGCTTTTATGGGAAATTTTGATGGCAAAGAACACACCATTAAAAATTTGAATATTTCCGAAAGCATGCATTACACATATGAATATCCTACGGGAAAAAAGGTACCGTATTGTTCCTCAGGCTTGTTTGCTACTATACAAGACGCATCCATTCAAAATATAATAATTGATGGCGCAGATGTTAAGATTACCGATACTAAAAACGGTGATACACACTACGTGGGTGTTTTGTGTGGCAATGTGAGAACCTACCAAGGAGCCTCTACTATCTCGAACGTTAAGATAAAAAATGCCACGATCACGGCAGATTTTCCAACAAATCAAGGGCCATACTCATTGAGCATTGGTGGTGTAATTGGTTATATCTATGCCTATAATAACACGACCACCACGATTTCACTCATCGAAACCGACTCCTCTCTTTCTCTCTCCGCCTCATTTAGTCCGCGCAATTACATAGGAACTGTTTTAGGCGTAGTAAATCTTATTGAGGCTACCTTTACATTAGAGAACTGTGCTGCATATCAAATGCTCATACCTAATCCATATCAATATTACTATGGAGCTTCATCTGATTTTTGTGGGGCTATTGGAAAAGCACAAGCATCTGCACAGCCTTTTACAGTTAAGAATATTTTTTCCAAGCTCTGTATAAACAAGCCTGCTTTTGAAAACAGTAAATACTTTGATGCCGAAATTGTAACTAATACCGTCATAGGTGAGTCATATTATTTTGCCCTTAAAGACGATCCCAATGCAGTAGGATATAACTTTGAAAATGTATTTGGATGCGTAGAACATATGGATACCGAAACGGGAGAAAAAACGATTTCAACCGAGCTATACAATCCTCCTTTAGGACCCGATTTTGCACAAATAAACTGTCAAGTCTGTGAAACTCTTCCTGAAAATCACGGATTTGATGCAAACATTTGGGACCTTAGTGACATTTCAAACCCCAAATTAAAATAGTTTTATAAAAAATCGGCAGAGAAAACAATATCTCTGCCGATTTT
>JAZNES010000161.1:0-3223 GCA_045588755.1 Eubacteriales bacterium
TCCTTCTGCACTTTTCATATACTTTATGACAGTAATACTTCTGCCCATGTTTGTTCAGAACCCTGTTATAATATCTCTTTCGCTTATAGGCGGTATAACCTGCTTTATATGTGTGAAGAAAAAAGGCAAGCTTAACCTTACCCTGTATCTCTTTATGCTGATACTGATTACCATCGTAAATCCGCTTTTTTCTCACAATGGCAAAACCGAGCTTTTCTTCATAAACAACTCGGCGATAACTCTTGAAGCTATAATATACGGAGCCGTTTCAGGCGGAATGATAGTATCGGTCCTTATATGGTTCCGATCATTTTCTGAAGTTATGACGGGAGAAAAGCTTCTATACGTTCTTGGAAGATTTACTCCTAAGGCCTCGCTTATTCTTTCTTCTGCTTTCAGGTACATTCCCTTATTCAAAAAACAGCAAGAGAAGACTAAAATGGCTCAGACGGCTATGGGGCTGTATTCTTCCGAAAACTTACCCGACAAATTAAAAAGTTCATCCCGTGTATTTTCAATTCTTACAACATGGTCTTTTGAAAACGCTATTGATACAGCTGACTCCATGCGAGCAAGAGGCTACGGACTTAAGGGACGAACTGCTTTTTCTCTTTACAAAAAACGTCGCTCAGACACCATATTCACTGCTGTTAATCTTTTCCTTTCTGCAGCAAGCATATGCTTTGCCGCTTTCGGTAATATTTCCATGAGCTTTTACCCTTCTATTGTTATACCGGAACTTAAAACAACAACCCTGCTTTGTTATATCTCATATGCTTTTCTCGCGCTATTGCCATCTATTCTTGAATTAAAGGAGATTCTGAAATGGAAATACTTAGTGTCAAAAATCTAAATTTCAGATACCCTTCATCTAACGAAAACTCTCTTTCCGATGTTTCATTCAACGTAAATGCGGGAGACTTCGTGCTTCTCTTCGGAGAAACAGGCTGTGGAAAAACCACCCTTCTCAGGATGCTGAAACGCGAGCTTTCTCCTGCGGGAGAAAAAAGCGGAAGTATTCTTTTTAACGGTACCTCCATCGCAGAGCTTGACCCAAAAATTTCCGCTTGCGACATCGGATTTGTTATGCAGAATCCCGAAACACAATCAGTCACAGATAAAGTGTGGCACGAGCTTGCTTTCGGCCTTGAATCTCTCGGTATCTCTCAAAGCGCTATAAGCCGCAGGATCAGCGAAATGGCAAGTTATTTCGGTATAGGAAACTGGTTTAACAGAAACGTTTCAGAGCTTTCCGGAGGACAAAAACAGCTCCTTAATCTCGCTTCCGTTATGGTAACTCAACCGAAGCTTTTACTTCTTGATGAGCCTACAAGTCAGCTTGATCCGATAGCGGCATCAGAATTCATCTCCACTCTCGCAAAACTCAACAGAGAGCTTTCCCTTACAGTCATTATTTCCGAACACAGACTAGAGGATCTTTTCTTAGTAGCGGATAAGGCACTTATGCTTGAAAACGGAAAAATCGCACAATTCGATACCCCTCGAAAAGTCATTGAAGCTACTGATAAGAGTAATAAGATGAGTTTAGCTTTTCCTTGCTCTGCAAGAATAGCAAAAGAGCTTGCAAGCAATACTCAACCTCCTATCTCGGTAAAGGAAGGTCGTGCTTTTATAGAAAGCACCTATAAAAACACCGTCACATCTATTGACACCCCGGCTTTACCCGAAGGAAAAGAGATACTAAAAGCCTCCGATGTGTTTTTTCGCTACGGAAAGAATTTACCCGACGTGCTTTCCGGAGTGGATATTTCTGTCAAAAACAGCGAGATCTTCTGCATCTTAGGAGATAACGCCTCAGGAAAAACAACTGCCCTTTCGGTGTTTTCAGGTCTTCTGAAGCCCTACTCAGGAAAAGTGACAGTTTTCGGCAAAAAGATTTCTTCCTATAAAAACGGTGAGCTTTATAAAAACTGCTTGGCAATGCTTCCCCAGGATGTAAAAACTGTCTTTACTCATGATACGATAAAAGAAGATCTTTTTGAAATATCAGATGACATTTCCTCGCTGCCGATAGACGTTACACCTTATCTTGATAAGCATCCTTATGACCTGAGCGGAGGTCAACAGCAGCTATGCGCACTCGCAAAGGTATTACTTCTCAAGCCTAAGCTTCTGCTCCTTGATGAGCCTACAAAGGGTATCGATGCCTCAACAAAGCAAAGTATCATTTCGCTGCTGCAGAAGCTTAAAGAAGACGGACTGACAACACTTATCGTTACACATGACGTTGAGTTTGCCGCTGCATGCGCCGATAGATGCGCTCTCTTCTTTAACGGATACATTACCGCAGTAGAAGATCCCAAGACCTTCTTTTCAGAAAATAATTTCTACACAACGGCAGCAAGCAGAATGAGCCGAGGTTATTATGAACGTGCAGTTACAGAGCAGGATATCATAACCTTATGCAAGGCAAACGGAAAGAAGTGAGAGTATGAAAAAAACCTTTTCGTTGCTTCTTATGTTACTGAGTGTTCCTCTCGCTGTAATTCTAGGCCTTACTGTTTTTGCCGATAGAAGCTTTGCCTATCTTTCTCTATTGATCTCTATTATTGCGATAGGTGCTTTTTTGCTGACATTTGAAAAAAAAGAAACTAATGCAAGAAAGATGATAATCATTTCAGTAATGTGCGTCCTCTCAATTGCAGGCAGACTTATCTTCGGAATTATCCCCGGCTTTAAGCCCGTTACCGCCATTATTGTTATACTGTCTATCCACTTTGGTTCAGAGGCAGGCTTTCTTTGCGGTGCTTTAACGGCACTTATCTCTAATTTTTATTTCGGACAAGGTCCTTGGACTCCGTATCAGATGCTCGCTTGGGGACTTATAGGTCTTATAGCAGGTTTGATCGCTCCAATTTTGAAAAAATCTCTCATCTGCACATGTATTTACGGCGCACTCTCCGGTGTGGTATTTTCATTGATAATGGATATACAAACTCTCACTTGGAACTCAAACGAAGTCGAGCTATCACTTTATATTTCGAAAATAGCTTCATCACTTCCCTTCACTGTACTGTACGCTCTTTCTAACGTAGTGTTTTTATTGATTCTTTCAAGACCTATTAGTAAAAAGATAACACGATTAAAAATAAAATACGGTATATAGTATTATCTGTTTTACTTATCAAACGATTGCCGTAAACTTGCTATAATCACTTGTTAAATATTTAACTATAACAAAAAACCACGGCGGATATTTACT
>JAZNES010000162.1:0-2972 GCA_045588755.1 Eubacteriales bacterium
CTTCGTCCTGCCCGATATCGACGCTCTCGATAGTATCGGGGTCGTCGTTTATAACGAATCTCGTCCTTGCGTCGAGAATAGCATTATCTCTTTCGGTATCGTCGCCCTCGTCGGAGATTATGAGCTTTCTCGTTTTGATAAGCTCAAGAACGCCGAGGAAGGAGGCGATAAGGTCGGGGAGCGAGGATTCGCCCGAGAGAAGCTCCTCAAGGCTTGCCGCGCCTCTCTTTTCGATGTGGCGTATGATAGAAACTATCTTTATCTCAACGGGGATTATCGGCTTACTTATCATAGGCGCGAAGGTCGTGCTCGAGGGCTTTTTGAGGTTATTGTTGTAAGCTATTATTCTTCTGACCGCCTCGCAGAGCGAGAGAGGATCCTGATCGAGCACGAAGCTCTTGTCGATAGATATCTCGTCGGTGTCCTTGACCATTCTCGCGCTGTAAAAGGAATAAAGGGGAGTAAGCTTTACCGATGCCTCCTTTGCTTGCTGGAAGCGTAAGAGGGCGTCGGCAAGAGGCATTCTGGGGTCCTCCTCGTTCTCCTCGGTCTTCGGCAGAAGCATCTTGCTCTTTATAAGCATAAGCTCACTTGCCATAAGGATAAATTCCGAGGCTATCTCCATATCGAGAGCCTGCGCCTCTTCGATATATTCGATATACTGATCGCATATCGTCGATATCGGGATATCGGTGATACTGACCTTGTTCTTTTGTATGAGCGCAAGCAGAAGGTCAAGAGGGCCTTCAAACTGTTCAAGTCGATAGGTTACAGCTTCCATTTTTACTCCGTTAAAGAATTTTTTAGATTGCGAAAATAAGGAATATAAGCTTCATTGTCCAGCCCGTTACGGAACTGAGTATCGGAGAGAGCACTCCGAGGAAGAGCAAGAGCATTATCGCGATCGATATGTATTGCTCGTATTTCATTATTCCGAAATAATACTTGGGCGGCAGGAGCACGTAAAGCACTCGTGAGCCGTCAAGGGGCGGTATCGGCAAAAGATTGAATACAGCGAGGGTGACGTTGAGCGAGATGCCGTAATAGAGAAATGCCTCTATGCACATCAGTATTATAAATCCTCTTTCCGAGTTGATAACGACACCCGGGATCACCGAGAGAAATACCTTGAAAAGCCCCGCGAATATGAGGGCAAGAAGAAGGTTCGACGCAGGGCCTGCCGCTGATGAGAGCGCCATATCTCTGCGCGGCTTCTTGAAATTTCTCGAATTTATCGGAACGGGCTTTGCCCAACCGAAGCCCGCGAAGAGCATACAGAGAAATCCTACGGGATCAAGATGCTTTGCGGGATTGAGGGTAAGTCTGCCGAGATTTCTCGCGGTGTGGTCTCCGAGCTTATAGGCTACGTATCCGTGCGCCGTCTCGTGCAAGGAGAGTGACAAAAGTATTATAGGAAGGCAGAGGAGCAGGTGAAGGACATATTGCTTCGGGTCGCTTCCTCCTGTCAAAAGGTATCTGAACATAATAGGTATCCTTTCGTAACCTTGGATTTTAATCTGTTACGTCGTTTCTGCAAAGGTCCTCAAAGCTTTCGCGCTTGACAACAAGTCTTGCATTGCCGTCCTTTACCATAACTATCGGCGGACGGGGAAGTCTGTTATAGTTTGACGACATAACGTAATTATACGCTCGCGTCGTCAAATCTGCCGGCATATCGCCTCTCTCGCCCACGGCAAGCTCGACGTTCTCGCCGATAAGGACGCCCGATACACAGCATCTGCCCGCGATAGTGACCTTGTAGTCGGCGGGCGCGTCTGCCTTGTTAGCTATAAGGGCGGTGTACTGTGACTGATAGAGGGCATATCTCGGATTGTCGGGCATTCCGCCGTCTACCGAAACGTAGCGTCTGAAGCCCTTGACGTCCTTGACCGAGCCGACTGTATAAAGAGTTATACCTGCAGCCGCAACGAGCGAGCGGCCGGGCTCAAGAATTATTCTCGGCATCTCTATGCCTTTTTCGGCGCAAAGGCTTCTTACAAGCTCTGCTATCTGCCTTATGGCATCGGCATAATCTATCGTTCTGTCGTATTTCGTATAGGGCACTCCAAGGCCACCTCCGAGATTGAGCTCCTTTATGGTAAATCCGCACTCTGCTTTTATCTGCGATATGAAGTCTACCATAATATTTGCGGCATCTGCGAAGGGCTCGATATCGAATATCTGTGAGCCGATATGGCAGTGCAGTCCCGCAAGGGCTATTCCGTCGGCATTTATGGCTTTTTTGACTATCTCCATAGCCTGCCCTGTAGCTATCGCGCTGCCGAATTTTGAATCGACGTTGCCCGTTACTACCGCGCGGTGAGTGTGGGGGTCGATGCCGGGGGTGATGCGAAGGAGTATTCTCTGGGTTATTCCCCTTCTTACAGCCTCCCTCGAAAGTGCATAAAGCTCCTCCTCGCTGTCAACGACGAATGTTCCGACACCCATATCGAGAGCAAAGCTTATATCAAAATCGGTCTTGTTGTTTCCGTGAAAATACATTTTTTCGGCGGGGAAGCCTGCCTTTTTCGCGGTGAATATCTCGCCCGAGGAAACGCAGTCGATTCCGAGTCCCTCCTCTGCGACAAGCTTGTATATTCCCGTGAAGCAGAGTGCCTTTGAAGCGTATAGGGGAAGGGCGTCCTCCCCGAAATATTTTCTTGCGGCGTCAAGATAGGTACGGCAGTTCTTTCTGATAGTGCCCTCGTCAAGTATATACGCGGGCGTGCCGAATTCCTTTGCAAGCTCTACCGTGTCAAGACCGCCTATGGTGAGATGTCCCTCACCGTTGACGTTAAGATGATCGTAAAGTATCATATAATTTTCCTTTGATAATAGATTGATTTTCAAATTTTGATTTGTCGGTGTGTTTACAAACGGGATTTTTTAATTTAGCCTCCCTCCGAGAGGTAGCGAAGCGGCGCGAGGGGAGTGAATGACACCACGGTGTGGTGTCAGAGCCCGAGCGTGAC
>JAZNES010000163.1:0-5055 GCA_045588755.1 Eubacteriales bacterium
CCACACCGTGGTGTCATTCACTCCCCTCGCGCCGCTTCGCTACCTCTCGGAGGGAGGCTAATTAAAAAATCCCGCTTGTGAACTCCCCGATAAATCAAAATTTGAAATTATCATGTCAAATGCTTTTTTTGGGGGGCTGCATATGCAGATCTCCTTTTTGAATATATTTGGGAAATCGGGCTTTTGGAGCTTTTTGAAATATTAACAAAATGTAAACATTATGAAGTTTTACATTTCCGCACTTGCAAAAGCTGATAAAAGTGGTATAATTAACCTTATATAATTCGGGAGGGGACTTTCCAATGAGCACTAACGATAAGAATGATATTATAAATTTTGAGGATCGGAGGGTATACGAGGCTAAGCAGGCTTACAGTATTCCTCAGGACGCCTTTTCAAACTACAAGGTAAAAAGAGGTCTGCGTGAGCTCGACGGCACGGGTGTTACCGCCGGTGTGACGAATATAGGAAACGCTCACGGATATATCGTTTACGAGGGTGAAAGAGTTGCTGACGAGGGTAAGCTTTATTACCGCGGATACGATATGTCGGCTCTCGTCGACGGATACGCAAGCGAGGGAAGATATGGCTTTGAAGAGTGTATATATCTTCTCCTTTTCGGCAAGCTTCCTACACGTGAGGAATTGAACGATTTCTCGGCGCTTCTTGCAAGCAAGCGTCATCTGCCCCCGAGATTTACCGAGGACGTTATTATGAAAGCACCCGGAAAATCGATAATGAACAAGATGGCTATGAGTGTTCTCGCACTTTACGCGTACGACGAGAATCCCGACGATACGAGCCTTGAAAATATGCTCAGACAGAGCATAGAGGTAATCGCGAAGCTTCCTTTGATAGCGGCTCATTCCTATGCCGTTTACCGCAACGTTTATTGCGGAAAGAGTCTTAATCTGCATATACCTAACGATAATCTCGGAACGGCTCAGAATTTCCTTCGTGTATTGCGTTCAAGCAAAAAGTACACCGAGGAAGAGGCAAAGCTTCTCGACACCTGTATGGTAATACACGCAGAGCACGGAGGAGGAAACAACTCGACCTTTGCTTGCCGTGTGCTTTCGTCGGCGGGAACAGATACATATTCGGCAATTGCCGCGGGAATAGGCTCTCTTAAGGGGCCTCTTCACGGCGGAGCTAATATCAAGGTCCAGAATATGTTTGACTGCATAAAGGCAAATATAAAGAACATAAACGACGAAGAGGAGATAAGTGCCTTTATCTCGAAGATACTTCGCGGTGAGGCGGGTGACGGAAGCGGTCTTGTTTACGGTATGGGACACGCTATCTACACAAAGTCAGACCCCAGAGCCGTAATGCTTAAGAAATACGCAGAGTCGCTTGCTTACGAAAAGGGATACGGAGATGATTTCAAGCTTCTCGAAACGATAGAGAGAGTAACTCCGCGCCTCTTTAACGAGCACAAGGGAACGAATCGCATTATGTGCGCTAACGTCGACCTTTATTCAGGTCTTGTTTACCGTATGCTTGGAATACCCGAGGAGATGTACACCCCCTTGTTCGCGATAGCGAGAGTTGCGGGCTGGTGCGCTCACAGAGTAGAGGAGTTCTCGACTGCAAAGAGAATAATCCGTCCTGCATACAAGTGCATAGCTCATTCTCAGGGATACGTTCCGCTGTATGAGAGAAAATAAGTAAATAAAAGGGCAAGGATGTAAAGATCCTTGCCTTCTTTTATGCTGTTATTTCTTTTTGTTGTAATCAACCATTGCATTTACCACGCAATAGATGCGTTCACGCTCGATCGGGGTCAGTTTTTCAATTTCTTCGGTCATAGACGACGATTTAATATTGTATCCTGTATCAAGCACATCTGCAAGAAGCTGGTCTGCAGATACTCCAAGCACGTTTGCAATCGTGATAAAGGTTTCAAGCTTCGGTACTTTTTCGCCGCGTTCGATCATGCCTGTATAGGTTACACTCAAACCGATCTTCTCGGCAAAATCTTCTTGACGCCAGCCTTTACGTTCACGGGCCTTTCGTATTTGCTTTCCTATTGATGCAGTATTCATAATATACCTCTCAAATATTAGTTGTTGTTATTAACTAATAGTATAGATTGTTCTTTTCAAACAATACAGAAAATAAAAGGATTACACCATAACTAATAGTTGATATTTTCGCTTTTTTATGATATAATTAACTCCATAAAATTCTTGGAAAGAGGGAGATAATAAAAAATGCGAATGGATCAAACGTATAGAGTCGTTCTTTTTGGACATCGTGATTTTGGTGGTTACAGAATAGTCGATGAACAGCTTAGTTTATTATTAGAGGACTTGATAAGAAAGAAATCCTTTATAGAGATATACATTGGACGCAACGGAGAATTTGACATATATGCAGCAACGGTAGTGAAAAATGTGCAAAATGCGATAGGTAAGGAAAACAGCGAATTGATTTGTGTATTGCCATACCTTGAAAGAAATATAGAATACTATGAGAAATATTATGACCGAGTAATGATACCCGAATGTATTGAAAAAATTCACCCCAAGGGAGCGATCTTAAAACGCAACAGATGGATGATTGAACAAGCCGACTTGTTCGTTGGTTATGTGGAGCGGGAAAAAGGCGGGGCTTACAGTGCTTTGAAATATGCTAAAAAGCTTGGAAAACAGGTGATCAACCTTGCAGAAGCTAAGAAAAAAGATTAGCTGTTATAAAGGCAGAGAAATTAAAAAATAAAAAGTACGTTTTTTCTAAATGTAGACAAGTTCTAAAATCCTCCTTGAAAGTTTGGTTCATAATCGGCTTTCCTTTGAATTTTTGAAGGCAAGCCTTGTTCTCAAAAGCAAGAAAATGCTTGACAAAAGAGCCAATTTAGTTTATAATTACCATATAAAAGTGGGCCTTGTTTTGCCTGTTATTATTGTTTCGAGGTAAATCAGGGCAGGAGGGATTATTTGATGGAGAGTAAAGTTTCTGAGATATTTGGCAGCATGGTCTTTAATGACGACGTAATGCGTGAAAGACTGCCCAAAGAGGTTTATAAATCACTTACAAAGACGATAGCGACCGGAAGAACTATCGATGCTTCTGTTGCCGACGTGGTGGCGAACGCCATGAAGGACTGGGCGATAGAAAAGGGAGCTACTCATTATACTCACTGGTTCCAGCCCTTGACGGGTGTTACTGCCGAGAAGCACGACTCCTTTATTTCCCCTGTTGGAAACTGCAAGGTCGTTATGGAGTTCTCGGGCAAGGAGCTCATCAAAGGTGAATCCGATGCGTCCTCCTTTCCGTCGGGCGGTCTTCGTGCTACCTTTGAGGCAAGGGGATATACTGCTTGGGATCCCGCATCTTACGCTTTCGTAAAGGACGGAACGCTCTACATACCTACGGCATTTTGTTCGTATACGGGAGAGGCACTTGACGCAAAGACCCCTCTTCTTCGTTCAATGGACGCAATAAGCGCGCAGGGACTTCGTATCCTTCGTCTGTTTGGAGATAACACTACCCGACGCCTTACGACAACTGTCGGCGCTGAGCAGGAATATTTCATTATCGACAAGGAGATGTACGATAAGAGAAAGGACCTCATATATACCGGACGTACTCTTTTCGGAGCACCCGCGCCCAAGGGTCAGGAGCTTGAGGATCACTATTTCGGACCTCTCAAATCGAGAATAAGTGCCTACATGAAGGATCTCGACGAGGCTCTCTGGACGCTCGGTATCAATGCAAAGACCGAGCATAACGAGGCGGCTCCCGCACAGCACGAGCTTGCTCCTATATACGTTACTACCAATATGGCGGTAGATCACAATCTTCTCATTATGGAGTATATGAAGAGGATCGCCGAGAAGCACGGGCTCGTTTGTATGCTTCACGAGAAGCCCTACGAGGGTGTTAACGGCTCGGGTAAGCATAACAACTGGTCGATATGCACCGACGGCGGAAAGAATCTTCTCGATCCCGGAAAGACACCCGCCGAGAATATGATGTTCTTGCTTATTCTTGCGGCGATCGTCAAGGCTGTAGACGATTATCAGGATCTTATGAGAATTTCGGTTGCCTTTGCAGGAAACGATCATCGACTCGGAGCTAACGAAGCTCCTCCCGCTATCGTTTCGATCTTTGTCGGAGAGGATATTGAAACTATTATAGAATCCATTGTTAAAGGCACGAGCTATGAGGGCAAGAAGGCGTCTGTAATGGATCTCGGAATCCCTTCTGTTCCTACCTTCCGTAAGGACACCACCGACAGAAACAGGACCTCACCGTTTGCTTTTACGGGTAATAAGTTCGAGTTCAGAATGCTTGGCTCGTCTCAAAATATTGCTATGCCTAACGTCGTTCTCAATACTGCTGTTGCAGAGAGCTTCAAGCAGTTTGCCGACTATCTTGAGGCCGAGGATGATTTCAATGCGGCTGTTGCAAGCCTTATAAGAGACACATTTACCGCTCATAAGAGGATCATATTTGACGGAAACGGCTATTCTGACGAATGGCGTGAGGAAGCACAGAGAAGAGGACTGCTCAATCTTACCACCTCGGTAGATGCATACAAGCATTTCGCAAATGCAAAGAACGTCGAGCTTTTCGAAAGACACGGCGTTATGAGTGCTGTTGAGGTCAAGTCGCGTCAGGAGATACTCTTTGAGAATTTTTCAAAGATAGTCAATATTGAGGCACTCACGATGATAGAGATGGCGACAAGAGATATTATTCCCGCTGTCAACTCTTATATCGCAGACGTTGCCGATACCGCCGCAGTCAAGATGAGCGTTATAGGCAATATAAACTGCTCGGTCGAGAGAGATATCATAACGAAGCTTTCGGCTATAAACGCAAAAGCCTACGAGGCACTTGGAAGACTCAAAAAGTGCGAAGCCGAGGCTACTTCAATGATCGATTCGGTGGCTCGTGCCGAGTGCTACGTAAGCAAGGTGATTCCCGCAATGGAAGAGCTCAGGAGCTACGTCGACGAGATGGAAGTCCTTACGGCTTCTGATTTCTGGCCTTTGCCAAGCTATGGCGATATGATGTTCAGAGTTTAATTAAACAGAAAAATCC
>JAZNES010000164.1:0-3109 GCA_045588755.1 Eubacteriales bacterium
ATCGGAATTGTTTCTGTCGTTGAACTCTATGACACGAAATCCGTACTCACTCGGGATATCTCCGAGGATAGCAAGCATTCCGTTCGATTCCCTGTCGATATGCGCGGGGTGTATATGTCCACCGAAGGAACGGACCATATCTATTGCGTCCGAGACAGATATATCCGTTGCCGATATGAGCAATATCGGCTCTTCGGATATCACCTCGTCATTTGCATCGGTAACAAACTGATTACCGAATATCTCGGGACGGTTCTCTATCGGCATAATATGCTTTTTTACCTCGTTTGAAAAGGCAAGCGCCGAGTCAAGCTCCTCAAAAAGGCAGACCATATGTATATCCTCCGCCGTTGTAAGCTCCATTCCCGCTATTGCTATTATTCCAAGGCTCTTGCAAGCCTCAAAGAAGGCAGGACAGTTATCGCAGCTATTGTGATCGGTAAGCGCAAGGACCTGAAGTCCTTTGAGCGTTGCCATTCCCGCGATATTATTAGGCGTCATATCGTCATCGGCGCAGGGAGAAAGACAGGAATGGATATGAAGGTCGTAATGATACTTATTCATATCAGCGAGGACAGCTTTGCGCACACCTCATACGAGGCAAGCTCCGAGGACAAAATGTTTGTGCCCTCCTGCTCTGCTTTCTTTAGGGCATCGTCATCAAGCACAACTCCCTCCGAAAGCACTACGCATGCGACAGAGGCAAGCGACGCAACTGCAATAACGTTTACGTTAGACATAATAGTGACCCAGACGTTATCTTCGTCTGCTCTACCCATAACCCAGCTCAAAAGATCTCCAACGTATGCACCGTGAACCTCTCTGTCGGGCTCGGGCATAAATATCGGCTTTGCTTCTATTGCTGTGCACAGCTCCTTAACGGTCACCGCTACGTCCTCCTAATAATCAAGATTTGTGGAAAGTATCTCTGAGCTTGATAAGACAATCCTCCTCGCAAGCCTCGCAATTTATGATGTCCTCGGCAAGAGCGTGACAGCTCGGCGCTCCGCACGAGCCGCAGTCAAGATGCGGCAATTCCTTGTATATGCCTTCTATCTTTGACATCTTTTCTATTGCCGAAAGGCGATCCTCACACGAAAGCGAAGCGCCTTCCTCAAAGAACGCTTTTTCCAAGAGAGCGTCGTCGATAGAGCAATCGGGCGCAACTCTGTTCTGAGAAACGGGAAGATATTTTCTCAGAGAACGCAATCTCGCCTTGGCGATATAAGGATTCTCAACGTTCAGCGTTCCGCCGACGCAACCTCCGTTGCAAGCGTCAAGCTCAACGAATTCAAGATCCTTTATCGTTCCGTTCTCTATTTCATCAAGAACCTTTATACAGTTTTCAATACCGTCAGCCGCCAGATATTTGTCTGACATAAGAGCGGTAGCCTCTCCGCCCGTTCCTGCCCAGTTAAGACCTATGATACCTGTCTTTGAGAGCACGGGGGGATTCTTTATATCCTTTTTCTTAGCCCTTATCTTGAAATACATATCGCTTATCGGCAAAGCACCGTTAAGCGCTGTTTTTTCAACTCCGATAGGGTTTCTTATGTAGCTTACCTTTGCGGGACAAGGCGTTATAAACAAAACGCATATATCGTCATCTGTAAGCGTAGGGTCAGAGGCAAGTGCCTCGGCTCTGGCGAGCCTTGCCGCGTATTCGATAGGCGGCATAATGGGCATAAGATTATCAGCAAGATATGAAAATCTGAGCCCTATAAGTCTTACTATCGCGGGACACGCCGAGCTTATTATCGGCTTGTTTACCCCTTCGGACTTTATATACCGTCTGGTATATTCGGTGATTATCTCGGCCGCTCTCGAGACCTCGAAAACGTAATCAAATCCGCATTCAAGCAAAGCCGCGAGAAGCTCGTCTATATCCTCAACGTCCTCAAACTGTCCGTAAAGTGCGGGAGCCGGAAGCGCTATCTTAACCTTATATCCGTCAAAGTCCTCTAATCTGTCATAAACAGCCTTTTTTGCCTGATACGGACAATGTCTTATACACTCTCCGCAGTCGATACAACGCTCCTGCATAATGACGGCATGACCGTCACGCACGCGGATCGCCTCAGTCGGACATCTCTTTATGCAATTTGTACAGCCTTTACATTTTGAAAGGTCGAGAGTAACCGAATGGAGATACTGTAACATAGCCCCTCTTTCCGTCGGAAGCTCAGACGTTGACCGTCATCTTAACAGTCGTTCCTACTCCCAACTCTGTTTCTATTTCAATTGAATCGGTATATCTTTTCATATTGGGGAGTCCCATTCCCGCGCCAAATCCGAGTGAACGGATATTGTCGGGCGCAGTTGAATATCCCTCCTGCATAGCAAGCGCGATGTCGGGGATACCGGGTCCCTTGTCGGCAAGTATTATCTCTATCTTGTCGCAAAAGACGTTTATATCGGCAGTTCCACCGTTGGCGTGAATGACCATATTGATCTCTCCCTCGTACATAGCGACCGATACTCTGCGTATCGTTTCTGCCGAGAATCCCATCTGACGAAGCATCTTTTTGACCTGAACCGACGCCTCACCCGCAGAGGTGAAATTTTCACCGTCTATATCGAAGTGAAAATTAACTGTATCAGCCATTTAATACACTCCCTCCGGAAAGTCCGTTGACGTAGAGCTTACCGCAAGCAACGTACATTCTTTCACTCGTAGCGAGAACTACTATTCCACTCTTGTCGGCAAGATCAACGATATCGGGCGTAGGCATCTTTCCTCTTACGAAAACTATGCAACGCATATCCATCATCTGCGCGGTACGAACTACCTGCGGATTGCAGAGTCCCGTAACAAGAACAGCCTGCTCTTTAACAAAAGCAAGAACGTCGCTCATCATATCACAGCCGCAAGCCGAGTGGACCTCGCCGTCAAGAAGCTCCTCTCCGCAGAGGACCTTTGCATCAAGAAGATCTTTAATCTCTCTTATCTTCATATTACCCCCAAATAAAGTAAGGATCGAAAATTAAACATAAGTTACCATTATCCTTATAGATTATACTACATTTTTTTGTGATTGTCCATATCTTTTTTAATTTTTTTGTTGGTTTTTTAACAAATTTCAACCAAAGTCTACAAAAGAAGGAAACG
>JAZNES010000165.1:0-7560 GCA_045588755.1 Eubacteriales bacterium
CTTCCTAAGACCGCTTGGCCTCGGACTTCCTCAGAGAGGAAGACTCCGCGAGTTCTGGCAGATAAACGCCGATATTTTCGGCTGTAATAACTATGAGGCCGACCTTGAGATAATCCGCGTAGCTATCGATATGCTTCTTGCATTCGGCGCAGACGATTCTATGTTTGTGGTCAGAATAAATAACAGACGTTTCTTCAATGACGTTATTGCAAAGATATGCGGCTTTGATACCGAAAATGCGCGCCTTGTATCAAAGGTGATAGACCGTCGTGAAAAGGTAACGAGAGATGCCTACCTTGCTTCTCTTAAAGAGCTTGGACTTACCGACGACAAGATAGAGAAGCTTGATTCGCTCTATACCATGTCTGTTGACGAGGCGACTGCTATATGTCCTGAATCTGAGGGCGCACAGGAGCTTGCCAAGCTTTTTGCCGACCTTCGCGCGCTTGATCTTGAAAAATACTGCATATTCGACTTTGGAATAATAAGAGGACTCGATTATTATACGGGAACGGTATTTGAGGTTTTTGATAAGCATCCCGAAAACACCAGAGCAATGTTCGGCGGCGGAAGATACGATAACCTCGTAGGGCTCTTCGCGAAGAACGCGCAGCTCCCGGGTGTCGGCTTCGGCTGTGGCGACGTAACTCTTCAGAACTTCCTTGAGTGTCACGATCTTATTCCGAAGGAATACTCAAATAAGACCAAGGTCCTTGTTACAAAATTTGACGATGTTCCTTACGTAAACTATTCCAGAATAGCAAACGAGCTTCGCGAGGGCGGAATAATTGCTACGACTTATATGGGAAGTAAAAAATTCGGTAAGCAGATAGACTACGCTTCCAAGGAGAACTTCAGCCATATCGTTATAATGGGCGGAAGCGAGCTCGAAAACGGCGAGGTCAAGGTAAAGGATCTTAATGCTCATGAGGAGACTACCGTTAAAATAGGAGATTTAGTTGAATACTTCAAAAAGTGATAAGATAGCGCTTTTTGCCGAGTGCTTTGGCGACACCGTGCAGGTAGCCACCGCCTTCTTTGAGTGCGAGGGCGTTATAACAGTAACCGAATATATTGACAACAGGCTTGCCGCTATGGCAAGCCTAATTAAGATGTCCTCAGATCACAAAAAGGGCTTTTACGTTTACGGTGTTTGCGTGGCAGAGGATATGAGAGGCAGGGGACTCTTTAAGAAAATAATGAGAAGTGCTGAGGAGAAGGCTATTTCTCTTGGAGCTGATTTTCTCTGTCTTATACCCGCAAGCGAGAGTCTTGCGAAAAAATATTTTGAATTTGGATATAATATAGAAGTAAAGCCATTTGAACGCGACAGATCGGGAGATCTCTTTCTTGATTCAAAGGATTTTGCGGATTTTGCTTTGCCCAAGGACGATGAGGCAGATAACAGCGGAAGATGCGGTCTGTTGAAACCGATGAAGAGCGACGTCTTTTTGAAGGACGAAATATGGCGGTTCGGCGATCATATGGGCGATATTTAGGAGGTAAGCTGTGGTATATATGTTTTTGGCAGAGGGCTTTGAGGAGGTCGAGGCACTTGCTCCTCTTGATCTTTTAAGACGCGCAAAGGTAGATATAATTACCGTTGGAGTAGGCGGCAGAGATATCTGCGGCGCGCACGGAATATGGGTCAAGGCTGATATGGCTGACAGTGACTTGGACGTTTGGCAGATCAAGCCCGACATGGTCATATTGCCGGGCGGAATGCCGGGAACGCTCAACCTTGACAACTCAAAGACTGTTCATAAGGCCATCGACAGAGCCCTTGAATGCGACGGATATCTTGCGGCTATCTGCGCCGCGCCCTCGGTCTTAGGCAAAAGAGGACTTCTTAAGGGTAAGAATGCTATCTGCTATCCCGGATTTGAGGATAAGCTCGAAGGTGCGATCATATCTGACAAGCGAGTCGTGACCGACCAAAAGATAGTCACTGCCGCAGGAATGGGAGTCGCAGTCGAGTTTGGACTTGAACTCGTGGAGCTCCTTTGCGGTAAGGAGCTTGCTGATAATATCCGTTATGCAGTGATTGCCGATTGATATGTCTGTAGGTTTAATCAAATCAGAGCTTCGTGCAAAATATATGAAAATGCGCGAGGATATTTCTCCGGGCGATGCCAAAGCAAAAAGCAGCCGCATATGTCAAAGCCTACTTTCTTCAGAGGCGTATAAAGATGCTCATACTGTCCTTATCTATTGTCCCTTTAAGAATGAGATAGACGTATTGCCGATAGCTGTCGATGCTATGAACAAGGGCAAAAGCGTCGCTTTCCCTATAAGCGAGCCTAACGGTTTTAAGCTGATATTCAAAACTGTAAACAGTCTTGACGAGCTTGAGGAGGGAAGATACGGCATTTACGAGCCCTCAAAAAGCGCCGAGGATTACCGCAACACCGAAAAATCTATTTGCATAGTGCCGGGGCTTGCCTTTGATAGACAGGGCTACCGTATTGGATACGGGAAGGGCTATTACGATAGATTTTTGCCTGATTTCAAGGGGATCTCTATCGGTCTTGTGTATGACGATCTTCTTGTCGACAGTCTTCCGCGTGACGATACCGACGTGGCGGTAGATATTGTAATAAGTGAAAAGGAGGAGCTTTATTTATGAAGGATAATGATGTAAAATTAAGCCAAAAGGATAAAAGCTCCTTTTTTGATGGGCGGTCTTCGAATAAAAAAGCAAATAAGGGAAAGAATAGCAATAAGGAAAAAAGAAATATAGTCCTTACTCCCGCCGCATTGGTGCTTGTTACCTACGTGCTGCTTTTACTCTCAAAGCTTATAGACCTTACCTTGCTCAATAGAGATAACGAGTATATGAGCATAATTATTTTACAGCTTATGATATTTATATTGCCCGGAGCACTTTGGTGTAGAATAAACGGAGATAAATATATAAGCCGCTTGCGCATAGCTCTGCCAAGACCTAAGGCTATACCGCTTATGATAAGTGCGACTCTGCTGATGATATCGGGCGGAGTGGTTTTAAGTATAATATTCGGAGGAACGCAAAGCCTTTCGGAAAGCTTTACCCTTTATAATATCTTTACATCAAGGCGAAGCGGAAGCGCGTCAAACGCCATATATCTCATTTTGGCATATGCCGTTCTGCCCGCAATATGTGAGGAGTTCATATACAGAGGGATACTCTGTTGTGAATACGAAAAGGGAAGTGCCGTTCGTGCGGTGATCTTAAGCTCTGCCTTTTTTGCGCTTCTTCATTTTGAGCTTTCAAATCTGCCGACCTACTTTTTCTGCGGAGTAATACTTGCTATGACGCTCTATGCCACAAGGTCGCTTATTGCTACGATAATAGTACATCTTTTATACAATTCCTTTGCGCTTTTCGGACAACCCTATCTTAACAGACTTTACGTTTTGACGAGCAATATGACCCTGATAATAATAATTTTCGTTTCCTTGCTCTTCTTATCAGCCGCGCTCTTTTGCTCAGGGGCTTCCTCGCTTTACAGAAAATATCTTCGCACAGGAGAGAGCGCGGATTACAGAAAGCCTGTTTTTGAGAATCCCGCGCAGCTAAAGACTGCCTTTTTCGAGGTCATCAAGGATAAATATGCTATTGCTTGTCTTGCGGTATACATAATTTTAGCTGTAATAGCGTTGTTTTAGGAGATGATTCTTTGAAAGAAGAGATCGAGCTTTGTGCAAGGCAGACCTTAAAAAGAGCGTGTGGAATAATTTTACCCTTGGCAGTCCTTTCGGTATTGATAGCGGGCGTTGTGGTATCAGTGGCAAACGATATGTATGCTTTTGTAAAAAAAGACCTCGAGGTCAGCCTTGAGATATCAGCCTCGGAGACCCTTGAGGATATTGCAGAAAAGCTTGGCAGATCCAAGGTGCTCAACAACCCAGATATCTTTGTAGCATACGTAAAAAGTAAAGGCGCAGAAGGGAAAATAAAGGAATATTCGGGAAATATCACACTTAATTCAAATATGAGCTACCGACAGATAGTTTCCGAATTTTCAAAAAATAAATATTGAATAAAATACTCCTTTTCGGTCGAAGATGATATTGTGCATTATTATCGATATGAAAAGGAGTCTTTTTTATGAACAAAACACTTACTGTGATCTCGGCGGCGATCGTTATTTTTATTTTTCTCGGGCTTATGCCGATACACGGAGAATCAGAGATATACGACAGCGTTGTACGGCTTCACGTTCTCGCGAACTCTGACAGCGAAGAAGATCAGGCACTTAAAATAAAGGTTCGTGACGAGATACTTGAGGTCGTTTCGGAATTCGCTTGTGAATGTGATAATATCGACGAGGCTATGGCACTCATAGAAAAAAACAGCGAAAAAATAAAGCAAAGCGCTATTGACCGTATCAAAAAAGAGGGTTTTGAATACGACGTTGCCGTCCTGCTTGGCAAAGAGGATTACCCAACGAGAAATTACGAGAGCTTTTGCTTTCCCTCGGGAGAATATCTTTCCTTAAGAGTAATAATAGGAAAGGGTAAGGGAGAGAATTGGTGGTGCGTACTTTTCCCGCCTCTTTGTATGTCGGCGGCAAGCGAGGAAAAAAGGATAAGCGCAGAGGATGCTCTTATAAAAGTGGGATTTACCTCCGAGCAATATAAAATAATAACCGACAGTGAAAATTCAACCTACGTCGTAAGATTCAAGATACTCGAAGCGGCGCAAAAGGTATTTTCATAAATGCGTTCCGCCGTTATTACACGGCGGTAGTCTTTTTGTCAAAACAGAGCAAAGATATCGTATAAAACAGTTGACGAAAAGTCGTTTTTTTGATATTATATATAGTAGGAATATATGGGGAGGTCTTGTTATGGAAAATGTTTTCAGAGTCGCGTCGGTGACAGAGCTTGAAAATGCTATAAAGCTAATAGGAAGTGATTGGATGCTTATAAGCGCGGGGGACACCGAGAAGGTGAATACTATGACGGCAAGCTGGGGCTGTCTTGGTGTACTTTGGAATAAAAACGTCTGCGTTGCTTTCGTGCGTCCTCAAAGATATACCTATGAATTTACCGAGAGATCTTCGAAGATGTCCTTTTCGTTTTTTGATCCCGAATATAAAGACGCCTTGCGTTTCTGCGGTACGAAAAGCGGCAGAGACTGTGACAAATTTGCAAGTACGGGACTTACTTACAGCTTTTGCGACGATGCTCCTGTAATCGATCAGGCAAGGATCGTTTTGGTCTGCAAAAAGCTCTATGCCGACGATCTTAAGGAGGAGTGCTTCCTTTATCCCGAGTTGCTTGATAATTACAAGCAAAAGGATTATCATAGATTTTATGTTTGCGAAATAGAAAAGGTTCTTATAAAGGACTGATAATACTCAAAAATAAAACTTAATTGGAGATAGATATGACTATAAGAGAAGAAGTAGAGCTACTTTGTAAAAACGCAAAAGCGGCTTCGTCGTCTATTGCGCTTGCAACGACCGAGCAAAAAAACGAGCTGCTTTTGAAGATCGCCGAGCTTATCGAGGCGGGGGCGGATGCTATAATTGAAGCGAACGCCAAGGATCTTGCCGCTGCAGAGGAAAACGAAGTTCCCAAAACTATGCTCGACCGTTTGATGATAGACCGCAAGAGAGTTATGGCTATCAAGAATTCAATAATCGAGATCGTCGGACTTGACGACCCCGTGGGAAAAGGCGAGAGCTGGACCCGTCCTTCAGGACTTGAAATATCAAGAGTGCGTGTTCCTTTTGGAGTCGTTGCGATTATATACGAGGCAAGACCGAACGTCACGGTGGATTCGGCTGTGCTTTGTCTTAAGACGGGCAACGCAGTTGTTTTGCGTGGCGGAAAAGAGGCAATAAACACAAATAAGGCTGTTGTTTCAATAATAAAGAGTGCTCTTGAAAAATGCGGATTCGACCCTCATTGTGTTGAGCTCATAGAGTCGACCGACAGAGAAAGCGCAACTCAGCTTATGTCTATGAGAGGATACGTGGATATCCTCATTCCAAGAGGCGGTAAGGGACTTATTAAGAGTGTTGTTGAGAATGCAAAGGTCCCCGTTATTGAAACAGGCTCGGGAAATTGTCACGTTTACGTTGATGATAGCGCCGATATGGAGATGGCACTCAGTGTTATAACCAATGCCAAGTGTTCCCGTCCGTCGGTATGTAATGCGGCAGAGACACTTTTGGTACACGCTTCGGTAGCGGCTAAGTTTTTGCCTGTTTTTGCCGCTGAAATGGAAAAGCGCGGTGTTGAGATACGCGGTTGTGCCAAAACGAAGGTCCTTGTGCCGAATGCAAATATTGCCGATGAAGAGGATTTTTATACCGAATACAATGATTTTATCATAGCTGTCAAGGTCGTAGACAGTCTTTCAGATGCGATATCTCATATCAATAAATACAGTACGGGACATAGCGAGGCAATAATAACCTCGACCGAGGAGAACGGAGATAGGTTCTTAAAGGAGATAAATTCTGCCGCAGTTTACGTGAATGCTTCAACAAGATTCACCGACGGTGGAGAGTTTGGCTTTGGCGCTGAGATAGGAATATCTACGCAAAAGCTTCACGTAAGAGGTCCTATGGGGCTTCGGGCATTGACTACAGAAAAGTATTTGATAAAAGGAAACGGAAGTATACGATAATTCGTACAAGGAGACAGATATGAAACTGATGATAGCGTCAGACCTGCACGGCGATGCAGTCTGTACAAAACTGCTCATAGAGAGATTTTTGGCTGTGAAGGCAGATAAACTATTGCTTCTGGGGGATATTTTATACCACGGACCGAGAAATGATCTTCCCGAAGGGTATGCGCCCAAAGAGGTGATATCT
This sequence comes from Eubacteriales bacterium, assembly GCA_045588755.1. Lineage (GTDB taxonomy): Bacteria > Bacillota > Clostridia > Oscillospirales > CAG-272 > HGM12713. Next base: position 6,816 of record JAZNES010000165.1, read on the forward strand.
CTTCTTAATCCCATAAAGGACAGTCTTTTGTGCGTGAGGGGAAATTGCGATACAGAGGTCGATCAGATGGTACTCGAATTTCCCATACTCGCCGATTATGCCTTTATCCTCGACGGAGATATTGAAATATTTGCCACTCACGGCCATAAATACAATACCTCGACAGTAGAAAAGCTCAAAAAGGGAACTCTGCTTTTGCACGGTCATACTCACGTTCCCGTAGCCGTTGAGTTTGGCAACGATAACGTATATATCAATCCGGGTTCGACTTCGATACCTAAAGAAAATTCACCTAAGAGTTATATCGTATTCGAAGACCGCAAATTTTCGTTCAGAAAGCTTCTTGACGGAAGTGAATATATGAGCTATACGGTAAAATAAAAAACCCGCCGACTTGAAGTCGGCGACTTTTTTATATAATTACTTAACGAGATCGTATGTATCGGAAGCGATCATATATTCCTCATCGGTGGGAATAACAACGACCTTTACCTTTGAGTCGGGAGTGCTGAGAACGTAGTTCTCTCCGCGCGGACAGGTAGCGTTTACTTCCTTATCAAACTTGATTCCGAGATATTCCATATTCTCGCAAACAAATTCACGGACAAGACGGTCATTTTCGCCAAGACCTGCGGTGAAGATAAGAACGTCAATGCCGTTCATTTCAGCAACGTAGGAGCCGATAAGCTTCTTGGCATAATGAACGAGAATATCCATAGCAAGACGAGCTCTCTTATTTCCTGCG
>JAZNES010000166.1:0-2331 GCA_045588755.1 Eubacteriales bacterium
CTCGGCGTAAAGGTCGCCCGTTGCGGCGATATAAGCCTTGAGTATCGCGTCGCCCATAGCTTCTTCGTCAATGCCGTCGTACGAGTTTTCTCTGAAAATAAGGTCAAGCTTAATAAGCTCCTTAATATAATCGGGAATATCTTCATCCTCTACAACGATAGTTGTAGTGCCACCCAAAACTCCAGAAAGGTCACCGCCCTCCGGAAGAAAATCACACGCAACAAAGCTTACAAGCATTGTAAGCACAACACACAGCGCGGCAAGAGAAAGCGCGACAGCCACAGGAATAGTGCGTGTTTGACGGGGCTTTTTCGACGTGTAGCCGTAATGCTCTACGCCCTCGTGAGGAATAAGCTCAAGTGAGCAGGTAGCAAGCGCGCCCACGAGCCTCTGCTCCGCTTCACTTTGAGTCAAGGAAAGCTTTGCCGAAAAATTGAGTCTTGAATTTTCGGTATCGCAGGAAATATCGGTTGCTTCGGGAATAACCGCCTTCACAGCCTTTATGCAAAGCTCGGCTTTTGAAGATTCGTTTAATCCCTTGACATAATAACTGTATTTTTTCATAAAAAACCGCCTTTCAATATCAAAATAAAAGGGCTTTTTGCAAATTCTTTTTGCTTTGAAACAATAGGTATTCAGCATATAAAAAATGAAAAAACCCTCCAATACAATCCAATAAGCGAAACGCCTGACGATAAACCGAAGGCGTCCCGCTTATATTGTATGTATGGAAATCGATCAATATTTAGAAGGCTTGCTTGCAAGGTATTTCTTAACCATAAGAGCTACCTTGAAGGTGATTGCATGCTCAAACTCACGAAGGTCAAGACCTGTGATCTTGCGGATCTTTTCAAGTCTGTATACCAAGGTGTTTCTATGTACGAAGAGCTTTCTTGAGGTCTCGGAAACGTTGAGGTTGTTCTCGAAGAAGCACTGAATAGTCATCAGTGTCTCGCGGTCAAGAGACTCAAGGCTTCCCTTCTTGAGGATCTCCTGAAGGAACATCTCGCAAAGGGTGGTAGGAAGCTGATAGATAAGTCTTCCGATACCGAGGTTCTCATAGCTGATAATATTCTTCTCGGTCTCAAATACCTTTCCTACGTCGAGAGCGACCTGCGCTTCCTTGTAGGCGCGTGCGAGATCCTTGAGGTTATCGACAACGGTGGAAATACCGATGTTTACCTTGGTGTAAAACTCGGATGTAAGAGTGTCGGAGATGTTGGTAGCCATCTTCTCGATATCCTTGATGTCGGTATCGGGCTTAACGTCCTTAACCAGGACAACATCCTGCTCGCCTACGCTGATAACGTAGTCGCGGCTCTTGTCGGGGAACATATTCTGAAGCATCTCGAAGGGCATTACGTCGGTCTTACCAAAGAACTTGATAAGGAATACGATTCTGCTCTCCTCGGAGCTGAAATGAAGCTCCTTGCTCTTGATGTAAATATCGCTGGGAAGGATATTGTCAAGAATGATGTTCTTGATGAAAAGTCCCTTGTCATATTTCTCGTCGTAAAGGTTCTTAATGTTGCAAAGAGATACTGCCAAAAGCTTTGACATCTTCTCTGCCATCTTGTCCTCGCCCTCCATGAATACAATGTACTCATTCTTAGAGCCGACCGAAATAGGACGGTATGTATAACCGCCGGATACGGCAATATCGCTTGAATATGTAAGCTCATCGCGAATGCCCTGCTTGATCTCACCGATTCTTACAAGCTCGGAGCACGCAATAACCACACCGTTCTCGTCGATAACACCGATCACGCGGTCTACCGCGGACTTCATTTGATGGATTACGTTCTGGAACAATCTGTTAGCCATTTTTTACCTCTTTATATCTGAGTTTTTATTTCCTTTTTTTATTTTTCCCAAAGTGGCGCGACGTAAACGTCAAAGCTCGAATTCGTAGCAAAGAGAGCTTAGCACAAACAAGGGGGCCGTCTCGGTTCGAAGTATCCTCTTACCAAGCCCTACGGGAATAAATCCCGCGGCTTTTGCTTTTTCAACCTCGGAAAGCGAAAAACCGCCTTCACTTCCGACGATTACCGAAACCGACGGATTTTGCACTCCGTCACACTCAAGCCTTGCCTTTTCTTTCGATAAAAGCTCGCGCATCGACACGGTATCGTCACCCTCATAGCAAAAGAGCTTCACATCGGATCTTGCGGCGTCTTCAAGCATCTTGGCGAAGCTGACGGTCGCCTTGACCTCAGGGACAAGTCCTCTTCCCGATTGCTTTGCGGCTTCGAGAGAGATCTTATTTCGTCTGCGGATCTTATTTTCCTCGTCGCCCTTTTCCTTGGCAATACAACGCTCACTCATAAAGGT
>JAZNES010000167.1:0-5565 GCA_045588755.1 Eubacteriales bacterium
CTATCCCCCGTGCGGCGTTTTTTTTCGTACTTTTCTTGCCGACGCAGGCAAGAAATGAACATATAAACTCACATATAAATTGCAAATTGTCAGTCCGCAACGAAAAGCCCTCTTTCGAAAAAGAGGGCTTTTTTTATTAAATTGTTGTCACTCCATAACACGCTCGATAAGTGCGAGCTCTTCCTCGGTGAAATCGGACTCGTCGCCGTCCTCTATGAGCGTAATTTTCGAAATATTAGTCTGTCCGGGGTAACTTAGCATCACCGCTCCGTGATTGACTTCTACGTAATCTCCGTTATCAAATCCGTCGAACATCGATTTATCCGCGGCATACAACCAGTTAGGGCCGTATTTTTCTGAAATCAGGGGCGCCTTATCTCTATTTTTTGAAAAATACAGTCTTCCCTCGCTGATATTTCCCGAATTATTTCCTACCGAGCCTTCTCCAAAGCCGCCGTACACCTCGGCAATTCTCTCCCTTTCCTCTTCGGTAAAGGCGCTTTCGTCACCGTCCCGAATCAGCTTGATCTTGGAGATATAGGTCTGTTCGGGGTAGCTTTCCATCATTGCCCCACAAATTACCTCTACCGTGTCTCCGGTATCAAACCCGTCAAAGATGCCCTGCTTTTTGGAATAAAGACGGATCAGTCTTCCGTTAGATTCAACAAGCATCGCACTGTCCTTGCCGTTATGAAAATAAAGCTTTCCCGTGACGGTGCTACCGTAATCTTCATCGAGCTCGAGGATATCCCCGACACCTATCCTATCAAGAAGCGTCTGCGCATAAGATGCAATATCACACGAGCTCATTGACACCGCCGACACAAGCATCAGCGCTGTTAAAGCAACTACTAATAATTTCGTTTTCATAATTCTCTATCCGATTTGTTATTATTTTTCTTCTAAAAGTCCCTTAAGAAGGGATCTGAACTCCGCCTTATAGGGATCGGTAAGCTCAAGAGCATCAAGATCCTCGACTATATCCTCAAGTGTTATATCGCCTGCGTATTCACTGCCGTAGAGAAGCATACAGGTCTCAATAACAGCGCCGATAAATTTCTGATCGTCGCTTACTCTTGAAGTAGGGCCATGCAACATATACTCGTTGAGCAAGCTCAAGCTCTCACCGGGATTTTTATAGCGAACGCGCAAGATTGCCATAGGAGCGTCGATTATATCCTCGTCAGGACCGATTACCCGAGGCTTTATCTCGTAGCAGACCGTTACCTGGTGAGAAGCCCCGACCTCTCCTGCGTCCTTCTTATCATTCTCGAAATCCTCGTTAGCCAGCTTTCGGTTTTCATACCCGATAAGGCGGTACGATTCTACTCTTTGAGTATTGAACTCAATCTGAAGCTTGACGTCCTCGGCGACCGTATAAAGAGTGCTGAAAATATCACTTCCAAATACCTTTTCAGCCTCGGTCTCGCCGTCGATATAGTAATAGACACCGTTTCCGTTATCGGCAAGTGTCTCCATCTTTTCGTCCTGATAATTTCCCGTACCAAAGCCAAGCACCGACAGATAGACTCCGGCGTTTCGCTTTTCTTCAATATAGGACTTCAACTGGTCAGCCGAGGAAATACCCACGTTGAGGTCGCCGTCCGACGCCATGATTATACGGTTGTTGCCGTCTGCCTTAAAATGCTTTTCGGCTATCTGATACGCCATATTAAGGCCCGCTTCTCCGTTGGTCGAGCCCGATGCGTTAAGAGAGTTTATTGCGTTCATAATTTTTGTGGAATCAAGTCCGTTGCATCCGTCAAGAACTATCGCTTCTACACCCGAATAGGTGACTATTGAAATGGTATCGTCACCGTCAAGATTGCTTACAAGATAAGAGAAAGCCTTCTTGAGCAAGGGAAGCTTATCGCTCGATGACATAGAGCCCGAAACGTCGATAAGGAATACAAGATTGTTGGGCTTGTCGATATCTCCCTGCTCTGCCTGCAGAGTTACGCGGAGCAGCATATTTTCTTCATTCCAGGGGCAGGGGCTCATCTCGGAGTAAACCCCGAAAAGATCGTCATGCTCCGGTCCTGCAACGTCGTATTTGAAATAGTTTATAAATTCCTCGGTTCTAAACGCACTGCCGCCGTTTTTGAGATTATTGAATCCATATCCGCCGTTTACCAGCTTTCGGAAATAGGAATAGGATGCGGTGTCAACGTCTGCCGAAAAGGTAGATATATTGTTTTCGGAAGTATTCACGAAGGGATTTTCCACAAAGTTCGGAGAGCTTGAGGTGGTCTCATCTTCATTTTCACCAATATTTTCTTCTCCGGGCGCTATCTCTTCATCCCAATTTGGAATACTCACGTCATTTCCCGATTGAGCGCCGTTTCCGGGGGGGATTTCTCCGCCAATCATTCCGTCCATAGCGGCTTCGTCTTTATTAAGCATGTCGCCAAATTCGGGAGCGGCGGCATCACAGCTTACAAAAGACAGAAGAAGAGCCGATGCAATAATCAATGCGAACGTCTTGAAGTTAAAAAGCTTTTTCATAATAACCTCCAAATATATTATTCAAGGATATCCGAAATACATTCAATTAACTCGTCGCTTGGCACTATTTCTGCCTCGTAGTCAAAGATAGCAAAGCTTTGGTTACCCGCTCCGTCTTCAAGATAGGGGGAGCTGACGACTCTGTTTTCATCGACGATCCATACGCGATAGGTAAACTCAGGAGAGCTCTCGCCAACCTGTGTTCCCTTACCCATATAACGTTTTACGCTCTCGACCTCGGCAAAGGTCAAGGTCTTAACGAACAGCTCTCCGCTCTCGCTATCCTGCCAGATGATACTTGCTTCACCGTATGAAATCTGATCGGGAGACTCGATCTTTACGTAATTTTCGGCACTTTTATCACCTAAAAGCAGGTCGAGAGCCGCAAACTTCCCGTTCGGTGTAGTTTCGATATCGTTACCGTCTCCTTCAACCTTTCCGAGAGTGTCGTCAGCGCCATTCTGCGTGCCTTCAAGCTCAGGATACTGATTCTGCAGGATTCCGTCGAACAAATCAAATTGGCTGCCAAGCACGACGATTCCGATCGGTATCATTACCGAAAGCGACAAAAGCGCGGTCGTCATAATGCAGAGAGCAAGGCAAGCGGCAAGAACGGGAACCCAAAGATTCCGTTTCGGCTTACGCTTGTAAGACGCAGCTTCTTTGAGAAATATGTCATCTATTTCTCCGATATCGGATAAGAGGGAGAGTGCTTTTTCTTCTTTATTCATAATAATCCCTCCTTCTCCAATCTTTCCTTAAGCTCCGATCTCAATCTGTGAAGCGTGACCTTGACGTTCGAAACGCTAATTTCGGTCTGTGCCGCGATCTCGCTTATCGACTTGGAATAAAAATAACGCAAAACGAAAATTACTCGCTTTTCCTTGGGAAGTGACGCTAAAAAGGCGTTAAGCGTCTCTCTTATCGCTCTGCTATCCCACTCTTTTTCGTATCCGTCATCCGCGGCGGGAATACAATCCGAAAGCTCGCTTATGAGATTATCGGCTCCGCCCCGCTTTTCCCTATGATCTCTTCGGTAGCGGTCAACCGAAATGCGTCGCGTTATCTTGGAAAGAAACGCGCCCAAAAATTGCGGTCTCGCATCGGGCATTGCGCCCCACGCGTCAAAATAGGTATCGTTGACACATTCCTCGGCATCCTCAAATGAGGATAGCAAGGAGCGTGACAGCGATCTTAGCATCTTGCCGTATTTTTTGTCGGACTCGTCTATTGCTTTTTCATTCCGCGCCCAATACAGATCAACGATCCTGCTGTCGTCCATGGTTTACCTCTGTTTTTGCGTGTATTTCGGGCTTCACCCAATACGTCGCTGTTTTTTTGAATAGGTTACAGTTTTCTCGAAACTTTTTTAATTTGCAAAAAGAGGGGAAACAGTAAGTGTGCTTCCCCTCCGCTATATTAAAATTATCTGACTCTCTCACCAAGAGGGGTGTCCTTATCAAGGAATACGACGCGCACGGTCTCCTCGCCCGATGCGAGTATCATACCGTTAGACTCGATGCCGCAAAGAGTTGCGGGCTTAAGGTTAGCCACGACTATTATCTTTTTGCCGATAAGCTCTTCGGGCTGATACCACTTAGCAATACCCGAAACGACCTGGCGCTTTTCATATCCGAGGTCAATTTTGAGCTTCAAAAGCTTCTTTGCCTTGGGCACCTTTTCGCACTCAAGAATCTTTGCTGTGCGAAGCTCAACCCCCATAAAGTCCTCGATGCCGATAAGCACGCAGCCCTCGGGCTTTTCGGGAATTTCATTAGCCTTAGCAGCAGCCTCTGCCGCTGCTCTCTTTGCCTCCATCTCTTCTTCAAGCTCTGCGAGCATCTTTGCTTCGTCAATTCTCGCGAAGAGCACCTTGGAGTCACCAACGGTGCTTCCGGCCTCAATAGCACCGAACTTGTCGGCAGAGCCGATGGTAGCATATGCGGTCTTATCAGTGCCGAGCATTGCAAGAATGCTTTCAGCGGTTTCGGGAATAAAGGGCAGGAGCATTACAGCGCCCCAACGGATAGTCTCAAGGAGGTTATAGAGGACTGTACCAAGACGGGCCTGCTTAGCGTCGTCCTTTGCAAGTGTCCAAGGTGTAGTTTCATCAATATATTTATTCGCGCGTGAGAGCATATCAAAGATACATTCAAGAGCATCTGCAACCTTGAACGCGTCCATATTCTTTACGAGACCGTCGTAAGCCTTTACGCAAGCCTCTTTCAGCTCTGCGTCAAGCTCTTCCGCTTCGGTGGGCGCCTGAACGACCTTATCGAAATACTTCTTCTGCATGTCAAGGGTACGCTTAACAAGATTTCCGAGATTATTTACAAGGTCGGTGTTAAATCTCTTTATAACCGTCTCGTAGGTGATGCTTCCGTCGTTTGCAAAGGGCATCTCAGAGAGGGCGTAGTATCTTACGCCGTCAACGCCGAATCTGTCTGCAAGCTCGTCGGCATAGATAACGTTGCCGCGGGATTTACTCATCTTATCCGCGCCGAAGTTGAACCAGGGGTGACCGAATATCTGCTTTGGCAGGGGCATATCAAGCGCCATAAGGAAGATGGGCCAATAGATAGTATGGAATCTGAGAATATCCTTACCGATAACGTGAACGTCACAGGGCCAGTACTTTCTGAACTTTTCGCTCTGCTCCTCAAAGCTCTTATCGGGGTCAAAGCCGATAGCGGTGATATAGTTGGTGAGCGCGTCAAGCCAGACGTAGGTGACGTGTCTCTTATCGAAGTCAACGGGAACTCCCCAAGAGAAAGAGGTACGCGACACGCAGAGGTCCTGCAAGCCGCCCTCGACCTTTAAGAAGTTGTTGACCATTTCCTTCTTTCTCGACTCGGGCTGAATGAAATCGGGGTGGGTGTCGATATGCTCCATAAGCTTATCGGCATACTTGCTCATCTTGAAGAAGTAAGCCTCCTCCTCTGCTCTCTGCACCTCTCGTCCGCAGTCGGGGCACTTGCCGCCCTCTGCCTGTGTCTCGGTGAAGAAGGATTCGCAGGGAGTACAGTACCAGCCCTCATACTTTCCTTTATATATATCGCC
>JAZNES010000168.1:0-2598 GCA_045588755.1 Eubacteriales bacterium
CGCTTTTGCGGTATTCGGTATTTCGATACAGATATTTATGCCTTATCTTATTCTTTACTATACAGAGGCGTTGAAGCTTGATAATTACGTAATGATAATGGCGCCGGCCGTTATACTTGCGGCTGTGGCTACTGTTTTCTACGGACGGCTTTACGATAGATTTGGATTTGTAAAGACCGTCTTGCCCTCATTGGCTATGCTTGGGGTGGGATACGTAATATTCTGCATTTCTACAAGCGCAGCACTTGTCTTTGTAGCTTCACTCTTTATGATGAGCGGATATCTTTGCTCGATGGCGGTTTTCGGCGCGCTCATACGCGATCTTACACCCGAAAATAAATCCGGAAGATTTCAAGGTCTTCGAATTGTCGGTCAGGTGCTTATCCCCGGAATAATAGGTCCTTATATAGGGCAGAGTGTATTGGCAAACGCCGAAAAGGTAGTTGGAAGCGACGGAACAGAGGCATTTATTCCCAATCAGAATATATTTTTTGCCGCACTCGTTGCCGCTGTTTTTGTATTGCCGTTTGTCTTCGCGATTTCAAAGTATCTCAAAAAGGAGAAAACAAGATGAGTAGCTCTTGGAATATATATCCTAGACCCGGCCTTGTCCGAAATTCCTTTATATCGCTTAACGGGGAATGGGATTTTGCGGTATCGCGCTCGCAAGATCTGCCCAAGTCTTATAATGAGAAAATTACTGTGCCGTACCCTGTGCAGTCAAGACTCTCGGGAATTGGCAGAGCTTTGGATACAGAGGATATTCTGTATTATCGCAGATCTTTCAAAATGCCTTCGCATAAGAAGGACGAGAGGGTAATACTGCATTTTGGAGCAGTAGACAACGAGGCATTTGTCTTTATGAACGGCAAAAAGCTTGGAGAACATCGCGGAGGATATTTGCCTTTTTCCTTTGATGTGACCGAGTTTCTTGAGGCAGATAACGAGCTTGTCGTAAAGGTTATTGATAGACTCGACCACGCCTATCCATACGGAAAGCAGAGAACTGACAGAGGCGGAATGTGGTATACCCCAACGAGCGGCATATGGCAGACCGTGTGGCTCGAGGTCGTTCCGAAGGTATATGTTGAGAATATAAAAATAAATACAGATGATAAAGAAGCAAAAATAAAAGTTATTTCTGATGCTCAAAATATTTCTGCAGAGCTTATAGATGGCGAGGGTGATATATCGATAGTTGGCAACGAGATAACAGTAATACCGAAAGAACCTAAAGTCTGGAGTCCCGAAGAGCCTTATCTTTACCGAATCAGGATCACGGCAGACCTTGACGTCATAGAAAGCTATTTTGCACTCAGAAAGATCGAAATTAAAGATGTAGACGGCATAGCGCGTATATGTCTTAACGGAAAGCCATATTATTTTCACGCGCTTTTGGATCAAGGATATTTTGAAGACGGAATTTTTCTGCCCGAATCCCCCGAGGGATATACGAAGGACATTGAGCTTGCAAAGTCCTTTGGATTTAATACACTCAGAAAGCATATCAAGATAGAGCCCGAGCATTTTTATTATGAATGTGACCGCTTGGGTATCGTAGTATTTCAGGATTTCGTAAACAATTCCGACTATTCCTTTTTTAGAGATACCGCACTTCCGACAGTTGGATTTAAGCGTATAAATGACAAAATACTCAAAAGAAGCGATAGAGCAAAAGAGATATTTATATCGCACAGTAAGGCGACGGTGGAGCATTTGTATAATCATCCTTCTATATGCTTGTGGACAATATTCAACGAGGGGTGGGGACAGTTTGATGCCGACAGCCTTTACCGAAAGGTCAAGGAGTGGGATAGCAGCCGTATAGTAGATGCGACGTCGGGGTGGTTTTGGCAAAAAGAAAGCGATGTGCTAAGCTTGCACATCTATTTCAAAAAAGTAAAGCTTCCAAAGAGGTCGTCGCGCCCTATGATACTTTCTGAATTTGGTGGATACTGTTATGCGGTCAAAGGGCATCTTTTTGATGAAAACAAGTCATATGGTTATAGAAATTGCGAAACTGTAGAAAAGTACCTAGAGGATTTTGGAGAGCTTTACCGAAAACAGATAATTCCTCTTGTAAAGCGAGGACTCTGCGCCTCGGTCTACACCCAGCTCAGTGACGTTGAGGAGGAAATAAACGGTATCGTTACCTATGACAGAGAGGTAATAAAGCTTGACAGAGAAGAGGCATTTGAAATTGCAGAGCAGCTCAAAATCAACTGAAATTTGTCAATTATGGTAATTTAGTGAAAAATATATGGTGATTTTTTGTAAAATCTATTGATTTTTTCGCTTTTGTATGCTAAACTAATAATACAAATCTTAAAAAAGGAGATAAACCCCTATGAACAAACTGGACAAGTTTTTCAAGATCTCGGAACGCGGCTCGACCGTTAGAACCGAGGTGATCGCAGGTCTTACAACCTTCTTCGCTATGGCGTATATCGTTGTGACCAACCCCAACCAGGTAGTAGGCTTTATGCAGTATGAAATGGCATCATTGTGGCCCATTTGGCGTGCAGTTTATGTTGCTTCCATACTCGTAGCAGTCATCGGTACTTTGCTCTACGCTTTTTATGCAAAGATGCCCTTTGC
>JAZNES010000169.1:0-3648 GCA_045588755.1 Eubacteriales bacterium
GGACAGCCTATAATTCCCTCTGATATAGCAAATGACGTTCATACAGCACTTGTTATTGCAGGAAAGATAGGATATCCTGTAATAGTTCGTCCCGCATTTACTCTTGGCGGTGCGGGCGGTGGTGTTGCAAACACTCCCGAAGAGCTTTCGGTAATTGCAAAAACAGGACTTGATGCTTCTCCCATAAAGCAGATCTTGGTTGAGAAATACATATTCGGTTGGAAAGAGATCGAGTTTGAAACTATGCGCGACTCGGCAGGAAACGTAATTGCCGTTTGTAGCATGGAAAACTTTGATCCCGTAGGTATACACACGGGCGATTCTATCGTTGTAGCACCTGCGCTTACACTTTCTCCTAAGGAATATCAGATGCTTCGTACGGCATCTCTTGAGATAATCTCAGCTCTTGGCATAGTAGGCGGTTGTAACTGTCAGTTCGCACTCAACCCCAACAGCTTTGAATATGCGGTTATCGAGGTAAACCCCAGAGTTTCACGTTCCTCCGCTCTTGCAAGTAAGGCAACGGGATATCCGATAGCAAAGATCACCTCGAAGATAGCACTTGGATATACACTTGATGAGATAGCAAACGATATAACGGGAAAGACTTGTGCTTGCTTCGAGCCTTCTGTCGACTATGTCGTTGTAAAATTCCCCAAGTGGCCCTTCGAGAAGTTTTCTAATGCCAGCCGTGTGCTCGGTACTCAGATGAAAGCAACGGGAGAGGTAATGTCGATAGGAACTTGCTTTGAAGCCGCTCTTATGAAAGCGGTCAGAGGTGCTGAGATATCTCTTGATACGCTGAATGCGGCACCTTTGTCGGACAAGCCCGTTCTTGAAAGATTGAAGATTTCTGACGATAGAAGACTCTTCACCGTTTTTGAGGCACTTCGTACGGGAGTTGATATAGAGACTATATATCAGATAACAAGAATCGATCGTTGGTTCCTTAACAAGCTTATGAATCTCGTTAATTTCGAGAATGATATTATTGAAAACGGTCTTGGAATCGAAGAATATAAGAAGGGTAAGATGCTCGGATATACCGACAAGTCGCTTATAAAGATGGGCGGTAACGAGGATATTCCAAAGCTTCGTGCTTCTTATAAGATGGTTGACACCTGCGCGGCTGAATTTGACGCAAAAACACCTTATTTCTATTCTACTTATGACAAGGATTGCGAGTCCCGTACCTTTAACAGAAGCGGAAAGCCTATAATTTTGGTTCTTGGCTCAGGACCTATCAGAATAGGTCAGGGAATAGAGTTTGACTATTCATCTGTACACTGCGTATGGGCACTTAAAAAGCTTGGATATGATGTCGTAATAGTCAATAATAACCCTGAAACCGTTTCGACTGACTACGATACAGCAGACAGACTCTATTTTGAGCCTCTTACTCCCGAGGATGTTATGAACATAATCGAGATCGAGAAGCCTATCGGAGTTGTTGTAGCCTTCGGCGGACAGACTGCTATAAAGCTCACAAAATTCCTTGACGATAATGGAATCAAGATACTCGGAACGTCGGCAGAGGGAATAGATACCGCAGAGGATAGAGAAAAATTCGACGCATTGCTTGAAAAATTCTCTATCAAGCGTCCCGCAGGAACAGGTGTTATGACCTTGGAGGAGGCAATAGATGCCGCAAACCGTATAGGTTATCCCGTTTTATTGCGTCCCTCATACGTTATAGGCGGACAGAATATGTCTATCGTTTATAATGATACCGAGGTTAAAGCATATATGAACAGAATACTTTCGACGGGCATAGAAAATCCTGTGCTTGTAGATAAGTATATGAAGGGAATAGAGCTCGAGGTCGATGTTATCTCGGACGGCAAGGACGTGCTTATCCCAGGAGTTATGCAGCACGTTGAACGCGCAGGAGTTCACAGCGGAGACTCTATTGCCGTATATCCTCCTTACAATCTCAACGATAAAATGCTTCAGACAGTCATCGAGTCTTCTGAAAAGCTCGCACTTTCCCTCGGAACTAAGGGACTTGTTAATATTCAGTACCTTATTTGGCGCAATGAGCTCTACGTTATCGAGGTAAACCCCAGAGCATCAAGAACCGTTCCTTATATCAGTAAGGTCACCGGAGTTCCTATGGTCGATCTTGCTACAAGAGTTATGATAGGCGAAAATCTTGCCGATCTTGGATACGGAACAGGACTCTATAAGATCCCTCCTTACTATGCAGTAAAGGTACCTGTATTCTCCTTTGAAAAGCTCACAGATGCAAACTCCTATCTCGGTCCTGAAATGAAGTCAACGGGCGAGGTCCTTGGTCTTGGAAGCAGCTTGCAGGAGGCAATATTTAAGGGAATGACCTCTGCGGGCTTCAAAATAAAGACTCCCGTAGCAGGTTCAGACGTCGGAGTATTTATAAGCGTTGACGTGCACGATCTCAAGGAGATAGTATCGCTTGCTAAAAAGCTTGACGACCTTGGAATGAAGATATATGCTACCAAGGATACCGCAAGAGCAATTGAGGGACTTGGAATAGACGTTCGTACTGTAAGAGGAATAAACGACAGTAAAGATGCGTTTAATCTTATAGAGGATGGCAAAATAAGCTATATTGTTTATACGGGTGCACTCTTCAGTACAAAGATAGACGACTATATCGCGCTTCACCATAAGGCTCTTCAAAATTCGGTTGCTTGTCTTACTTCTCTTGATACAGCAAATGCTTTGGCAGACGTTATAGCAAGCCGTTGCAATCAGCAGAATACAGAGCTTGTAGATATAAACAATATGAGAAGCGAGCCTCGCAAGCTCAAGTTCTCTAAGATGCACGGCACCGGAGATGACTACATCTTCATTGAGAATTTTGATAATAGCATAACCTCTCCTGAATCACTCTGTCTTTCTATGTGTGACAGACACTATGGTGTGGGCGGTGACGGAATCGTTCTTATTGAGAAGTCTGACGTTGCAGATGCAAAGATGAGAATATTCAACCGCGACGGTAGTGAAGGTAAGATGGCGGGTAACTGTATCAGATGCGTTGGTAAATATCTCTACGATAACGGTATAGTTACAAGCGACAAGATGACTATCGAAACAGGAAGCGGAGTCAAATCCTTAAAGGTTTACACCAGGAACTCAAAGGTAACATCGGTAAGAGTTCATATGGGCAAGGCTAGCGTTTTGACCAAGGATATTCCTACCAAAATAAAGGAAGAAAAGATAATAAACTATCCTATAACACTTGGCGGCAAGGATTACAAGATCACCTGCGTTTCAACGGGAAACCCGCATTGCGTGGTATTCTGTGATTACGTTGACGGGGTCAAGATTAAGCAGGTAGGACCTACCTTTGAAAACGCCTCTGTTTTCCCTGAAAGAATAAACACCGAATTTATAAGAGTAGTAAATCCCACTACTATCAAGATGCGTGTATGGGAGAGAGGAAACGGCGAGACTCTTGCTTGTGGTACAGGTGCTTGTGCAGCAGTTGTTGCGGCAGTTGAGAATGGGCTTTGTCAGAAGGGCGAAGATATTACTGTTAAGCTCCGCGGAGGAGATCTTATAGTAAATTACACCGATGACGACGTGACCCTTATGGGTAATGCCGAGCTTATCTATACCGGCGAATTTGAAATATAAAAAAGAATGCCCACCCGAATTCGGGTGGGC
>JAZNES010000170.1:0-2085 GCA_045588755.1 Eubacteriales bacterium
CGTCGCGACTCAGATTGCAGGACATGGCGAGCTTTGCTATTTGTTCAATATAGTCCTCTATCTTTTTCAGATTTTCCTCACGCAAAAGCTCTGTATTCTTTGGTGCAACATAGCAGCCTTTGGCTGGAAGCGTGTAAATAAAGCCTTCCTTTTCAAGCTCTTCATACGCGCGCTTGGTCGTAATAAAGCTGATGCGCAGATCTTTTGCAAGCCCTCGTATACACGGAAGCATTTCATCCTCTTTCAGTTCACCGCTTATGATCTGATTCTTGATTTGAGAATAGATCTGATTATAAATCGGTTCGCCGCTTTTGTTGTCGATTAAAATATTCACGCCATCACCTCTGTTAAAACTGTATATCTATATTATACACAGTTGGAGCGTTTTTGTCAATAGGTTTTGCAAAACACGAACAAGAAAGCCCTCGCTCCTTTCGGAACGAGGGGTAATGTTGTTTTTGTAATGCTCGTATTTCTTAATTATCAGAAACTGTCCTTAAGGGTAGGAAACATTGGAACAAGCTTTTTTATTTATATTATCTTTGCCGCATATCCTGCGTCGGTGATGGCTTTTACGAGAAGCTCGTCGGGGATGTCCTTTGAGAGCGTGACGGTGGCTTTTGCCTCCTCGAGCGATACGTTTACCTCGCTTACTCCGTCGAGTGCCGCAAGTGCCTTCTCAGCGTGCATACGGCAATGCTGGCACATCATTCCTGTGATGCTTATTGTTTTAGTCATGATCTTTATCTCCTCTTTAATTATTTCTTTAGTCAGGGGTTCGGTTAGGGGTGCGTTTGTGGCTTTGAACCGTCTGAGGCGCAAAGCGTTTGAAACGACGCAGACAGAGCTTGCGCTCATTGCCGCAGAGCCTATCATGGGGCTGAGCGTTATTCCAAGCGGCGAGAGAAGTCCTGCCGCAAGCGGTATTCCGAGGGCGTTATAGAAAAATGCCCAGAAAAGATTCATTTTTATGTTTTTGAGAGTGGCTCTTGCAAGTCTTATCGAATCCACAAGGTCGAAAAGCGAGCTCTTCATAAGGACGATATCGGCGGAGTCTATCGCAACGTCTGTTCCCGCACCTATCGCGATGCCTACGTCGGCGCTCACAAGAGCGGGGGCGTCGTTTATTCCGTCTCCGACCATTGCTACCTTTTTTGCGTTTTTCTTTATCTCGGATATTTTTTCTGCCTTCCCCTCGGGAAGAAGCTCGGAGAGAGCCTCATCGACAGATAATTCTTCCTTGACAGCCCTAGCGGTGAGAGGATTATCTCCCGTAAGCATTACCGTCCTTATTCCCATAGCGTGAAGCTGTGATATTGCGTTCTTACTCTCTTTTCGTATCTCATCGGCAACAGCCAATATTCCGATGACCGATTCGTTTTTTGAAAGCAGAATTGGCGTTTTTCCTTGCTTTGCAAGCTCTTCAAGGCTTTGGAGAGCTTGGTTGCTGAGCGATATTTCGCATTCCCTTGTAAAGCGGATATTTCCCGCTATATATCGGTTGCCGTCTATAATTCCGCTTATTCCGAGCCCCGAACGGTTTTCGAAGTTATCGACATAGGGAAGAGTTATTTCTTGCTTTTTTGCCTCGTTGGTTATTGCTTTTGCGAGAGGGTGGGAGCTTTTAGCTTCAAGCGCCGCCGCTAAGGTGAGCAGCTCGCTTTTTTCTATGCCGTCGCTAAGGGAGATAAGGTCGGTGAGCGCGGGAGCACCGAGTGTGAGCGTTCCCGTTTTATCAAATACGACGGTATCTACCGAGGCAAGCTCCTCAAGTGCCGCCGCGCTTTTTACGAGTATTCCGAGCTCAGCCGCCTTACCCGTCGATACCATTATTGCAACAGGGGTGGCAAGTCCGAGCGCGCAGGGGCAGGATATAACGAGTACCGAGATGGCGCAGGAGAGTGCAAATTCAAAATCCTTTGCGAAAATGAGCCAAAAAGCACCCGCAAAAATAGCGATTGCTATAACGGTGGGTACGAATATGCCGCTGACCTTATCTGCAAGGCGGGCAATAGGGGCTTTTGAGGCTGCCGCCTCGTCAACAAGACGAACGATCCGCGCAAAAACGGTATCCTCGCCCGTTTC